>DATFDJ010000086.1:0-11261 GCA_035252115.1 Nitrospira sp.
TCATTCTGGGGCTTGAACATCACACCGGCCTTGTCGCCGGATGGCAATTTCCTCGCCTTTGCCTCGAGCCACGAAGGTAACTCGGAGGTCTACCGGTTGGACACGAGGACGAAGGCCATGCAGCGTTTGACGATCAATCCGTCTGGAGACCTGTCTCCGAGTTGGTCGCCTACTGGTAGAGAACTTGCTTTTGTGTCCGATCGCGGAGGCGGGCCACAGGTGTTTCTGATGAGCGCCGACGGTTCAAACGTACGGCGTCTGACCTTCGAGGGCGACTATAACGCCGCGCCAGCTTGGTCCCCGCGCGGTAACTGGATTGCCTACGTGTGCCGCACCCCCCGGAAAGAATACAAGCTCTGCATCATCACGCCCGACGGACAAAAGCGTATGCAATTGACTACAGGGGGTGGTGTAGATGATTCACCCTCGTGGTCTCCGGACGGACGGCATCTGGTATTCAGTTCGACCGCGGACGGAAAGAGCCACATTTATATGATCAATGCGGATGGAAAGGATTTGGAGCGGCTGACGTTCGAGGGAACGCACAACAGCGCCCCCTCCTGGTCCCCGGCTTCATAAGGGATGAAGTCTTCCTATTTCACAGTGGAGGCAACAGCGCGTCCACCTTTCAGAAGAGGAGATCGCATATGACGAACAAACCCTTCACCATCTGCTTCGCCCTGGTCGCAATGGTGGTGCTGGTTGGCGCCTCTGGCTGCTCCAAAAAGGCGGTTCACTCGGCTGGCGACCAAAGCTCTCAGCAGGGTATGCAAGGAGACACGCCGGGCGGAGGCGCCGGAGGATCCGGAAGCTCGGGCGGTTTTCCAGGACAAGGAAGCATCGAGAGCGGCAACGGCGGTAAGTCGGGGATCGGAAGTTTTCCCGATACGACGATGCAATCGGCCAGCAGCGGCGGGTTGAAGGGATTGGATAAGAATCCCTCCGAGGAACGAGTTCCGGCCGGCGAGGATCGAGGTTCAGCCGGAACCGAGGATCGAAGCTCTGCCGGAGCCAACGGAGGCACGCTCTTGGCGAAGGCCGATCCGGGAAGCATCGGCCGTCAGATGGAGGAAATTCGAGCCGAGCAGGCGGCGTCTGCGGCAGCGGGATTGAGGGATGTCTTTTTTGCCTATGACAGCTGGACGATTTCGGAGGATGGCCGCCAAGCGTTGAGTCGGGACGCCGAGTGGCTCAAAACTCATCCCAGCGCCTTGATCAAAGTTGAAGGCCATTGCGATGAGCGAGGCACCTCCGCCTATAACCTGGTCTTGGGCGAGAAGCGCGCCAAGGCCGTAAGAAACTATCTCGTCGAGCTGGGTGTCGGTGCCAACCGATTGTCGGTCGTCTCCTATGGTAAGGAGCGTCCGTTCTGCAACGAGCATGCGGAATCCTGTTATCAGCAAAACCGGCGGGGCCATTTGGTAGTCAGGACCGGTAAGTAAGCGGTGACGTAGGGGCCGAGGGACGAACGGATGCATGAAACAACAGGTGTAGCAATGTGTAACGGACGGACTGGACAGGTGCTGGTGGGATCCCTGTGCGTGGTCTGGGCCTTGGTTATCGCCGGCTGTATGGCTCAGCAGGCGGACCTCAAGCAGACGGAAAAGAGTCTCCAGCAGAAGATCAAGCAATCGAACGAGGAGCTGATGCAGACTCGTGCCAGACAAAGCCAAGAGATTTCCGCATTGCGCGAGCAGGAATTGCCCCAACTGCGCGATCAACTCGAGCGAGCTCAGCACCAGGCTCAGGAACTCCAAAACAAGCAGGACGACCTCAAGCAGCGTTCGGCTGTGCTCGAACAGCAAACCAGACGGTTGGAAGAATTGGCGAAGAAATTGGATGCGGAGAATACGACGCGCTATTCCCAGGTCCGCGAAAGTCTCAACGCGCAGGACGTCAAGAACAAGACGGACCGTGACCAGCTCCGGGGCGACGTCAATACCAGACTCGACGATATCAACCGGCAGATGGAGGCCTTGCGGAAAGACATTCTCGATGCGGTGAAAAACACCAACACTGCGGTGGTCAAGAATGTCGACCTCCGGCTGGACGAGCAGCGGAAGGCGCTTTCCGATAATCAGAAGGCCTTGGCGGACAATCAGACGCGCACGGAGCAGCTCTCTGCGAAGTTCACTCAGTTCGGTCAGGCGCTGGCGGCGCTCAAAGAGTCGCTGACGGGATTCAAGGAATCCATTACCGCCCTCAACGAACGCATGGCCCAGGAAGAACAGGCGAATAAGATTCTTGCCACCAAGTTCGAAACGGATTCCAAGTCGTCCACCGCACATCTCAACGAATCGACGAAGTCCATGACCGCGCATTTGAACGAGGTGAACAAGAGCGTTGCGGCGATGGCGCAAAAGCTGGCTACCCGCATGGATGAGCAGGTCGGCGAAGTGAACGGCAATGTCACGGCCGTCGCTCAGAAGTTGACCGCCCGGTCCGACGAGCAGCTCAATCAGGTCAATACCAATTTGAACACGGTTGCGCAGAGCATGACGGCGAGGCTGAATGACCAAGATCGTCGCATCGATGCGCTGAATAAAATGCTGGAGCAGGTGTCTCAGGAGGTCCATCTTCGAGGCGGGGGAAAAAACGGTCAGCACCAGCAGGCGGCCGATCCGGGACATCGATCGTCGGCCGTACCGATTCCGCCCGCAACTGTGCCGGTGCAGGAAGCAGCCGCTCCGCCGGAACGGAGCAATAACCCCGTGGCGGTGGCTGCGGCTGTGGCATCGGAGCCGGCGCCGGCTGTACAGCCCTCGGACCCCGGCGTTCTATCGGAGCGGCAGGAGGAGTCGACCAAACCGTCGGCGAGCCGTCCGGTGGATCGTCCCGACAGGGTCGAGTACGAGAGGTTGTTGACCGCGTTCCGTGACGGAGATTTGGAGAGCGCTCGCCGTGGATTTGTTGCGTTTCTGAGCCAATATCCGAATTCCGATCTCGCGCCCAACGCGCGCTATTGGCTTGGCGAATCGCATTACGGTAAAAAGGATTATAAACAGGCGATCGATGCCTACGATCGAGTCGAACTGGATTATCCGCAGAGTGAGAAAGTTCCGGCTGCCATCCTGAAGAAAGGGTATGCGTATCTCGCGTTGAAGGACAAAAAGCGGGCGTCATCCGCCTTCAAGCAAGTCGTCACGTTGTATCCCAAAAGCCCGGAGGCCGGAAAGGCAAACGACAAGCTGGCCCAGTTGAAGGAGTCGCGATAAGAGTGATGGACAGAATGGTGTCGATCGGCCCGGCGATCTTCATTGCTGCGGCATGCGCGTTGTTGTCCGGATGTGCGGCGCATGCCGATTTTGTCGGACTTCGGGATCAGTATGCCGCGCTGTCCAAGTCACAAGATCAGGAACACAAGCGCCTGGAAGCCATCGAGCGCCGGATGGATACGCTCGAAAATAGGAAAGATATCGATGGGGGCAAGCCGAAGTACGACGACCTGACGAGCCGGATTCAGAAGCTCGAAAGCAGGCTGGCAAAATTGGAGGAGCCCGGTGCATCGACCCCCCTCACCAAGATCGATCCCGCGCCGACCGATTCGCTGCGGCCCAAGCCTTCAAGACCGGGAGGAACCGGCGATTCGTCCGTCATTCCCGGCGTTCCGGCCATCACACCCACGTCTGCGTTCAATCTGGCGTACAACGATTATCTCAACGGCAAATACGACCTGGCCGTGACGGGATTCCAACGGTTCGTGAAAGACTTCCCCGGTACCTCCCTGACCCCGAACGCGCATTACTGGCTCGGCGAATCGTACTATCAGCAAAAGGACTACGTCCGGGCCATGCAGGCGTTCGAATACGTGGCCGCGGAGTTTCCGGGCAATGAAAAGGTGCCGGCTTCATTGTTCAAGTTGGGGTTGGCGGCCGGCGAGACCGGCGACCTTGCCAAATCGAAGAAAAACCTCAAGCGGGTCATCGAAGAATTTCCCACATCGGATGAGGCCAAGCTCGCAAAGAACAAATTGGCCGATATCCGATGAGCCGGCGAACCTCTTTCCCCGACACCGTCGTTCGTGTCATCCTTCCGCGCGGAGCGTAGTCTCATGCCTGCCGCCGATTGCGCTGCGACGATTCAGATTCTTCCTCCCGATGTGGTGAGCCGGATCGCCGCCGGTGAAGTGATCGAACGACCGGCCGCCGTCGTGAAAGAGCTCATCGAGAACAGCCTCGATGCTCACGCCACGCATATTGCCATCGAGGTGAAACACGGAGGGCTGTCGCTGATTCGGGTCGCCGATGACGGCGAAGGAATGAGGCGTGACGATCTGCCGCTGGCATTCGAGCGTCATGCGACGAGCAAGCTGAAGACCGATCGGGATTTAATGTCGGTGATGACGATGGGGTTTCGCGGAGAAGCCTTGCCGAGCATTGCCTCCGTGTCCAAGATCGACGTGACGTCATCGACCGATCGCGATCAGATCGGTTCGCGGTTGGTGTTGACGGGCGGAGCGCGGCAGGCATTGACGGATGGACCTCCGGTCCGGGGCACGAGAATCGACGTGTCGGATTTGTTCTACAATCAGCCCGCCAGGAAGAAGTTTCTCAAATCGCCGGCCACGGAATTCGCGCATATCGGCCGCACCGTACAGCAGGCGGCCTTGGCATGGCCGTCGGTGCATTTCCGCCTTTCGCACAACGATCAGGAAATCATCAACTATCCCGGCGTCTCCTCGGATCGGGACCGGATTCTCCAGGTCTATCGGCCGGCGTTCGCCGACCGGACCGTGGAGGTACGGGCCCGCATAGGGAGTTGTGCCGTTCGCGGCGTGGCGATCGATCCGGTGCACGCGCGCGCTGCCAAAATCCCGCAGGAGTTATTCGTCAATCGACGTCCCGTCAGGAGCGCCGCGGTGTTTCATGCGATTGCGGAAGCATACGGTTCACAGCTGGCGAAAGGCTGTTGCCCCACCTTCATCCTCTTCCTGGACATCGATCCCGATCGCATCGACGTCAATGTGCATCCGGCCAAGCGCGAAATCCGTTTTTCGGATGCGGAACCGGTCCATCAGCTCGTCCGGCACGCATTGCGGCACGCATTCGGCGGACCGGAACGCAGCATGGCGCTGGATCGGCCGAATGCCGAGGCGATGAAGCCGAGCCAGTTCGATGCAACGGAAACGAAAGTCCGACCGGCGGGAGTCGAAGGTCCTGATCGCAGGCCGACCGCTTCATACGCATCGGGTCCGATCGAAGAGAGACAATTGTCCGCCTTTGCCGGCGAGGCCATCGCCTCCTATGGTGATCGTTCTCGCTACAATGTCGTTCCGCTCGGCCAGATCCTGACCCGATACCTGGTGGCGCAGGTCGGGCCGGAGTTACAGGTCATCGATCAACACACCGCGCATGAGCGGGTCTTGTTCGAACGCCTCTGGCGTCAATGGCGCAGCCGGCAGACGGCGTCGCAACCGCTGCTGATTCCACAGCCTGTGGAACTGTCGGCCGCACAATGCGCCTTGTTGCAGCGACATCTCGGCGATTTGGAATCACTCGGTCTCGTGATCGAACCGTTCGGAGGGACGGCGGTTACTGTCACGGCCGTTCCCGTTGGCACGGGTGAAATCGACGCGGCATCGCTGCTTCCGGATCTCCTGGATGACCTCCTGCAGGATGGTCGGGCCCCGTCGCTGGAAGACCGTCTGCGTCCGATCCTGGCTTCCTTGGCCTGCCACAGCGCCGTCCGGGCTGGACGTGCGCTGGCCTTACCGGAGATCAAACAACTGATAGAGGATTGGATCCAAGAAGGGCTGGTCACGACCTGTCCCCACGGACGTCGCACGGCGTTTCGCCTCTCGACGGAAGAATTGGACAAGCTCTTCGGGCGGGCGGGATGGTCATGACGGCAGCTCCAGTCTGTCCGATGTCTGCTCTGTCGGACACATCGGTGCGTCTCAAACCGCTCGTCGCCATCGTCGGGCCGACCGCAGTGGGCAAGAGCCTGATCGCCATCGAAGTGGCGAAGCGATTCGATACCGAGATTCTCACCGCCGACTCCCGTCAAGTGTATCGAGGGATGGATCTTGGCACGGATAAACCCGCCCTGACCGAGCAACAAGGAGTGGCGCATCGGTTGATCGACCTGGTGGATCCCGATGAGCCCTTCAATGCGGGCCTCTATCGCCGGTATGCCGCCGAGGCGATCGAGCGTCTGCACCACCGGAGGCGACTACCGCTCGTTGTGGGGGGGACCGGCCTGTATGTGCGTACTCTGTTGAAAGGCCTGTGCGACGCTCCGCCGGCGGATCCCACCGTACGCGCCAGCCTGCGCCGGGAGGCCACGGAGGAGGGACCGGAGCGGCTCTATGCCCGCCTCATGTCCATAGATCCGCTCTCGGCCTCCAGGCTGCATCCACGCGACACGTCAAAAGTCATCCGCGCCCTGGAGGTGCATCACCTGTCGGAGCGTTCCATGTCGGACTTTCAAAGCCGGCATGGCTTTGCCGAGCGACCCTATCGATCGCTCGTCGTCGGTCTCAACCGCGAGCGTGGCGCGCTCTATGGCCGAATCGAGGCACGGATCGACCGGCAATTGAATGAAGGTCTTATCGATGAAGCCGCGCGCTTGCTGGGCCGCGGTTACACCCGCGACAGCGCCTCGATGAAGGGGTTGGGCTATCGGCATGCCG
This sequence comes from Nitrospira sp., assembly GCA_035252115.1. Taxonomy (GTDB): domain Bacteria; phylum Nitrospirota; class Nitrospiria; order Nitrospirales; family Nitrospiraceae; genus Nitrospira_C. The sequence goes on from DATFDJ010000086.1 coordinate 6,632, forward strand.
CCGCGTTCCTTGCCGGCGACTACGACCGTACGGAAATGATTCGGCGCTTCAAGCGGGACACCCGGCGCTTCGCCAAACGACAGTTGACATGGTTCCGCAGTGAGCCGGACATTCAGTGGTTATGGATCGAAGAAACAGAGACGCCGGTACGAACGGCAAAGCGCGTGAGCGAGCGGATCGAACGGTTTCTCGCCGAGCTCGAAGAACATTTCCATGCAGGCGGATCGGCAGACACGTAGGGGGCAATCGCCTATGAAACACATCTCCAAATCAAAGACGGCCGACATTGGCATCATTGGAGGCAGCGGCTTGTACGAGATCGAAGGTCTTCGTCAGGTCAAGGAGTATTCAGTCAGAACACCGTTCGGAGTCCCGTCCGGGGCGATTGTGCTCGGCGAATTGGACGGGGTGAAGATCGCATTTCTATCGCGGCACGGCCGGGGGCATCGGCTCAATCCTTCCGAGATCAATTACCGGGCGAACATCTACGCCTTGAAATCGCTCGGCGTGAAGCGCGTCATCTCGGTCAGCGCGGTGGGGAGCATGAAAGAATCGATCAAGCCTGGCGATGTGGTGCTCCCGGATCAATTCATCGACTTGACGAAGCGGCGGGCGTCCACCTTCTTCGAGGGAGGCGTCGTCGCCCACGTGGCGTTCGGAGAGCCGGTGTGCGCGTCGCTGGCAGCCGAACTTTTGGCCGCCGGCCGCTCCGTCGGCGCGACGGTTCACGAGGGGGGCACTTATGTGTGCATCGAAGGGCCCCAGTTTTCCACCAAGGCCGAATCGCGCCTCTATCGGCAATGGGGCGTCGGCGTCATCGGCATGACGAACATGCCGGAGGCCAAACTCGCCCGCGAGGCGGAGATGTGTTATGCGACGGTCGCTCTCGTAACGGACTACGACTGCTGGCACGAGACCGAGGAACCCGTGACCGTGGAAGCGATTCTGTCGACGCTTCGGCATAATGTGGATCTTGCGAAGCGCCTCCTCCGCGCGGCGGTGAAATCGGCGGCATCCGTGCGGCAGTGCGCTTGCCAACAGGCTCTGCAGAACGCCATCGTCACCGCGCCGGGCGCGATACCGGCCGCGCTCAGACGGAAACTGTCGATTCTGGCGGACCGGTCGCTTCCCCCTGTGAAAGGAGCGCGGTAATCATGGGGACGCTGCTCGTCGTCGGTTCGGTTGCGCTCGATACGGTCAAAACGCCGTTCGGAGCGGTGGAGGAGGTGTTGGGAGGGTCCGCGACCTATTTTTCCGTGTCGGCCAGTTACTTCACGGACGTCAATCTGATCGCGGTGGTGGGGGAGGATTTTCCTTCGCAGCATCTGGCGTTCCTGAACAGCCGCAAGATCGATTTGAACGGACTGGAGCGACGGCCTGGCGCGACGTTTCGGTGGAAGGGTGAATACACGCATCAATTGAACGAGGCGCGGACGCTGGACACCAAGTTGAATGTCTTTGAGACGTTCCGGCCCAAGATTCCCGAACGCTACCGGTCTCCCGATGTGCTGTTTTTGGGCAACATCGATCCGGAGCTCCAGTTGGACGTGCTCAACAAGCTGCCGCGGCCTCCGCTCGTAGCCTGCGATACTATGAACTTCTGGATCAACGGCAAGCGTGAAGCGCTGTGGAGCGTGCTGGAAAAAATCGACATCCTGATCATCAACGACGGCGAGGCTCGGGCGTTGGGCGAGGACTCCAATCTGGTGAAAGTCGCTCAACGCATATTGGCGCGCGGCCCCAAACACCTGATCATCAAGCGCGGTGAATACGGCGTGCTCATGTTCAACGAACAGCATGTCTTCGGCGCTCCGGCATTTCCGCTCGAAGACGTCCGTGACCCGACGGGAGCGGGCGACACGTTTGCCGGCGGCTTCCTCGGTCATTTGGCCGCCACGGGGAATCGTTCGATGGAGTCGTTCAAGCAGGCGATCATCTTTGGAAGCGTCATGGCCTCCTTTACCGTGGAAGCCTTTAGTCTTGACCGTTTGCGGCTCCTGGATTACAAAGAGATCCAGGAACGCTTCAAAGCCTTCAAACGTCTGACCCATTTCGAGGATCTTCCGTGAGCGCGACGTTGATCATGTGCCCGGTTCGCCGGGGTGCCGTGTCGTCTACGGTTGCCGTCACGCTCGTGCTGGGCCTGCTCGGCGCCTGCGCGACCTCCGAGGAATCGAGACAAAAATCGAAAGGCTACTATCAAGAAGGATTGGCCAGTCTCGAAGTGGATCGCCAAAAGGCTTTCGTCTCATTTCAGAAGGCGGTGCAGGTCAATCCCGATAACAAGGAAGCGCATTACGGACTGGGCCACATCCTCGTCATGCAGGGGAAGCCCGCGCAGGCGGAACAGGAATTCCGGGCCGCGATCAAAATCGACGACAATTATTCCGAAGCGCACTGCTATTTGGGTCAAGTCCTCGCCGTTCAGGACCGATGGCCCGAGGCGATCTCGGCCTATCGGCAAGCCTTGAGCAATCCCTTGTACAACACCCCGGACCTGGCCCGCTATCACCTGGGTCGCGCCTTGGCTCACGAAGGGGATTTCCAGGGCGCCATGGAGGCGTTGGAAGACGCATTGGTCGTCAACCCGCCGAACGTGCCGCCGGCTGTGTTGAATCTCGAACTCGGCCGCGTCTATTACAAGTTGGGATTCGAACGGCGCGCCAAAGACACCTTGACGAAAGTGACGATGCTGGACAAGAACGGGGAATATGGCACGGCCGCGAAAGAAATTCTCGTTCGCTTGAAGCCCTGACGGATACGCATGGAATCCATCGGCGAATTTTTTAAGCAGGTTCGCGAAACCAAAGGCCTCACCATCGACGAGGTCGCCTCGAAGACCCGCATCCGGTCGGATTTCGTCAAGGCGTTGGAGGAAGGCAACTTCGCGAAGCTGCCCGATCAGGTATTCGCGCGGGGATTCGTTCGTTCCTACGCGCGGTCGCTCGGCCTGGATGAGGAAGACGCCATTCACCGCTTCATTCAATCAGCCGGCGCCTTCTACGAAAAGCAGGACGAGAAGGAACGTCTCAAAATTCGGCAGGTGCAAGAAGAACGGAAGCGGCAGGCCAACCGGAAAGCCGTCGCCATCGCCATCGGCATCGCCGTCGTCACGCTGGTGTTTCTGTTGAGTCGCGAACAATCTTCGGTGTTGGTCCGGCGCTCCGCCACGGAGTTGCCGGTGGCGTCCGGCAAGCGGGCCCCGACGCCGGGAACCGAGAGCCACGAGGCGGCGGCGAAATCCGATGCAGACGGCGCCCCACCAAGCGCGAAATCCAAACCGATCGAGATTCCGGCTCCCTCGTCGCCCGCACGGACCGACAGTACACCCAAGGGAACCGCCGGCGGTCCCGTTGCCACCGTCCCCGGCAATCAGACCGCTCCCCCTCTTCCACCGCCGATCGGCACCGAAGGGCCGTTGGGCGGCATTTCGCTGGAAGGAACAGCGGAAGGAGCAGATCCATTAGTCCTGGACCTGGAGGCGACCGAACTGAGCTGGGTTGTCATTCAGATCGATGGAGGCAGCCCTCAGGAGGCGTTGTTGAGGCCGGGTGAAAAAGCCAGATGGAAAGGACAGGATCAGTTCATTTTGACATTGGGCAATGCAGGCGGCGTGAAGGCTGAGTTGAACGGCAAGCCGCAAAAATCGTTCGGCTCCAGCGGCAAAGTGGCCCGCGATATCGTGCTCAAACGTTGATCGATTCCCCCCTCCGTTGTCTTCCTTCATTCCTGAGTGTGGCGACGGGGTCACGCTGAGGCGCAATGGTGCCCTCGAATACGCGCGTCCACGCGGCCTTCGTCTGTCCTCTCGGCTAAGATGGCGAAATCCCGATGTCCCGTCGGTCGATGTACTGGCATGAGCTTTGATCTATTGCGTTGAGACATCAGCGGCGTGCGAGAGCGGACCTGCCGTCATAAGACGGCGGGCGCTTCGGCGCAGCGATTGACGGGCGGATTGCTTGACATCACGGGAACGGCATTGCTATAGTCCCGACGTTTTTTCGCCTTCTTGAGCATTTTCATGAGTCAGCGGCCTCGTAGCCGACTGTACAGCGGTAGGTTCAACACAAAGGAGGATGTCTGATGGGCATTTTTTCTAAGTTCTTGGGAATCAGCACAGCGGTGCTGCTGTTGTCGGCGACCGTCGTGGGAGCGGAGGAAAGAGATCCGTTGAAGCCTCGCGTGCCGCCTGACCAGATGGCCGATGCGAAGGCCATGAAAAATCCGGTGCCCGCGACCCCGGAAAACATCGCGAAAGGAAAGGCGTTGTTCGAAGGAAAGGGTACCTGCTTCAACTGTCATGGTAAGGAAGGGAAGGGCGACGGCCCCGCCGGCGCCATCCTGAATCCGAGCCCGCGCAACTTCACCAACTGCAAGTTCCACAAGAAGCGGAAGGACGGCGAGTTGTTCTGGGTCATCAAGAACGGCAGCGCCGGAACCGGCATGGTCTCGTTGATCCCCGCCGCGATCAACGAGGAAGAAGCGTGGACGATCATCAATTACGAGCGAAGTTTCTGCAAGGGCGAGGAATAGGTTTTCCGTTGTGACCGGCAGGAGAGGGTGGAGGCCGACCTCCACCCTCTTTTTTTATGCCGCAGAACGGCATGCCATAACTGGTTCAAGGGACGGT
>DATFDJ010000087.1:0-21710 GCA_035252115.1 Nitrospira sp.
AAGCAGAACCGGCGCAGAGACGACTTGGCGCTTGAGATCCTCGATCAGTGTCGCGCCGGAGCCTGAGAGGCTGTCGCCATCGATGAGGATGAACGTCCATTCCGGTGCACGGGTTGCGGCCAACGCCCTGGCGTCTGCCGCCGAATAGGCGACGTCAACGCGGCAATCGGAAAAAAAACCGCGAAAACCGACCGTGGCGAGTTTGACTTCCTCGGCATGTTCATTGACGATCAGAACCGATACCGTCGTACGCGTCGACATCGAATGATTCCTGCCGGAACCAAGAAGCCAAGTAACAGGGCCGCAACGGCGATCGGGTATGCGTGGACGACGGTGATCCGGGACGGACCTTTCCGGACCATCTGCAACGAACGGCAAGCCGACAGCGTAGCCATCTGAATAGCACAGGCGATCGGAAGAAACCCAGTGCGGATTTCAAGAAGCGGCTCCCGCTTTGGTAGGGGGCATCATGTACGGAATTGGGACGTTGTACAAAAGGGAGCGGCGAGTAGAACAGTCATTCTCAGGCGTCGGCCGGATACGGGCCTGACCAGGGAGTCCGAGTACTACTGAGCCGATGCGGTGTTTGGAGCCGAACAGGACCCCGGGGTCATGTACAAAAGATAATTTCCCATTCCGTGCTGCTCTTCCTTCTTGTGCAACGGGTGATGATGCACCATCACCATCTCGTACTCTTCATCTTTGCTGACCGGAAATCCCCCGCCGTCCTTGTACACCTGATGCGGTTGGAACTCGAGGAACGTTCCGTCGATGGAAACGTCCGGGACCGTGCGCAGCAATGTCTGCTGTTGCGTCTTGTTCTCCAGGGCGATGAGCAACAGCTCGTCATGCCCGTGCGGATAGGCAAACTTGACGCAGCCGTCCATCAAGAACTTCAGGGGAGCTTTGTGCACTTGCACCCCTGGCTTGATCTCGATCCCTTCGTCGGTTTGATCGGGTCCGCGCTGTGAGAATTTACTGTAGCAGACCACGTTGACGCCGACTTGATAGACATCCATCTCCTTGACCGGTGCCCCTTCCGGAGCCATGTACATCGTAAAGCTGGCCATGACGTTCTTCGTCGGAGGAGCCTTGTGGTAGAACGCGACCACGGACATCAGATTTTGCCCCTTCGCGAGTTTGACGCCGTATCCATCCGGGAATCTGGCTTCGGTCATTTCCAAGCCCGCGCCGCCGAAGAAAAGCGGTTCGCCCGGGCAGGAGACGCTCGGTTTATCGTTGTTCAGCATGAGAATGTGATGCAGGTAGTTCCGGGGGAGCTCCTTGCCGTCTTTGGTAAAGACCGCCGACTTATATCCGACGAGATACATGTCTTTGGGAAGCTGAAAAATATGCTTGGGCATCGACGCGGCGAGATCGCCGTCGTGACCGGAAGGAAGATCGATCGGCCCGAACGTCAGCGTCACGGTATTGTTTTCGATGGTCACTTTCGTCGTAATCTGGTTGGTCAACGTGGGAACGGCATGTTGATCGTGATGGTCATGACCGCTTGATGCGTAAACGGGAGTGATTGTGACGAATCCGGCGGCCACCATGACAATCTCGCGCAGCATAAAACCTCCTCGGGTCAGACTTATACAGAGATCGGACCGATCGGCTGTCGATCCCGGATTTTCGATGTGGAGATACGCGATTGATTCGCACTCACTGCGCGGACGACGGCGAGGTGAGCCGTTTCCACACGTAAGTGCCGCCCCATTGCCGCGGGGGAATGTTCGTTTTGTCGCCCACTCTGGTATACCACCACACGCCTTTGGCCTGCGTCCCATCCTCGGAAAGCAGCACATCGAATCCGCCTTCACGATCATTACCGGTCTGGTGCCATGTTCCTTGCCATGACCGATCTTCGAACTTCGTCGTCACGAAACGGCCTCCCTGTTGGGTATAGGGACCGTTGCCCGATTTGTCGAGCGTCGCTTTATACGTCTTGTTGTCTTCCACTTCGAGAATATCCCATTCTCCACTCAAATCGACCTCGGCGGAATTCGGGGCCGATGCCGCCGACATCAGCGTGACGGAGGGAGAATCGGCCCGCTCATTGGCCAGTTGAACGGCGCCGCCGGAATTTCGAAAGGATTCGTGCCAGGACAGGAGCACCCATTGGCCGTTCCGTCGTTCGAGCACGCCGGTTTCCCGGAGCGGCAGGAGGGCGCGCTGCTGCCCGGGTCCATTGGAGACAGTTCGGATGTAATCCAACTCCATCGTGTACCAGGCGAGGTCCCCCTTCGTCCATACTTTCAACTCTCGAATCGGGATATCGAGTTTGCTCGCGGATGTGAACTCTTCGAGCATGTCGCGCTCCAAATCCGTCCAGCCCACATACTTCCGGCCGCCGATCGTGTAGCTGGTAATGTCCGCGTCATGGGCCATGAGACGGGAAAGCGTGTCCCAATCTTTGTCCGCGTTGGCGCGCACCATAGTACGGACCGCTGTTTCCGGCCCGCCGGCATCCCTGGTGTCGCTCGGAGGCAAAGCGGAGCAGGAAGACAATCCGCTGAGCAAGAGGCACAACATCACCTGCGCGGCAAGGCGCATAGCCGGTCTCCGAATACGAGAGAGTCTTGCCGATATCCCATGGAACTTGATCGGGCCGAGGCTACATGGCCGATGAAGTGTTGTCAATGGCCCGGGCCTCCAGGGCGGGGGCGACGCGTCGGGCGCAAACGACGACGGTGACATTATCCTCTCCGCCTTTCTCCAGCGAGGAGTCGATCAGGGCGTCGCACGCGTCGACGACGCCGTCCTTCGTGTCTGCAAGAATCGACGTGATAGCCTCATCGCTCAACATCTTCGTCAGGCCGTCGCTGCACAGCAGGAAGACATCCTCATTCTGCAACGGCATCGAGACTTGTTCCGCCTGTACGTCCGATTCGATCCCGAGTGCACGGGTCAGCACGTGCCGCTTGGGGTGGGCCTTGGCTTCGTGAATATCGATCGATCCGGTTCGAAGATATTCCTCTACGAGCGTGTGGTCTCGTGTCAACTGAATCAGCTTGCCGTATCGATACACATAGGCACGGCTATCGCCGAGGTGTGCGATGTGAGCGACCGGTTCCGGTGCCGATGTGATGAGCATGGCCACAATGGTGGTTCCCATTCCCCTGAGCACCGGCCGCTGCTCGCCCTGTTCGAGAATCTCCCGGTTGGCGTCGGCAATGAGATCCACGAGAACTCGACCACAGTCACGCGCCTCGATCGTCGTTGTGCCGAATCGCCGGCGGGCATTCTCCGAGACCGATATCACGGCCATGCGGGCGGCCACGTCCCCGGCGGGATGGCCGCCCATTCCATCGGCGACGATCCACACGCCACAGTCGTTCAGCACTGCGAAAGCATCCTGATTCGTGGGGCGTACTTTTCCGGTGTCCGTTCGCCCTGTACCAATCCACTGACCGGGCCTGTTCATTTCGTATCCCGATTCGATCGTGGGGTGACGAGCACGCCGTGGCGGAAGGACGTTGGACCGAATTGTGCAACCATGCGCTCGTATACGTGTTCCGCCAAGGGCTCGAGGTTCCGAGTGTCCGCGGCATTGTAACGAAGCAGCATGTCTAAGGCGGTTTCTTCGCCGCCGCGCCATTGGTGCCACAGCTTTACGGCATCCCATCCGTCGAGGCCTTCCAAATCGGCGTCGCGGCTGATCTGAAGATCGCGCTCGATCGCCTTGAGTCCTCCCTGCATTCCCAATCGCCTCGCGGCGAAGCATAAATCGAAATGCGGCTTTTGGAAATTAAGTCGGGGAAAGGCCGCCTGCAAATAGGGGACATCGAAGGCCGTCCCGAAGAAGGTGACGATGAGATCGGTCCGGTCCAACTCTTCTTGCAGACGATCTTCCGTCAGATTGTCCCCTCGGACCAGGCTGCTCATGCGGCCGTTTCGATAGAGACCTACGACCGTCAGATGTCCCATGCCCGCCGACATCCCGGTGGTTTCGATGTCGAGATAGAGCGTGCGATGCCGAAATGCATCGAACAAGCGCCAATGGTCTCGGCTTTTCAGACACGTTCGGAAGAAATCGGCGCGCCCTGCTTCAAGATGCCGGGTGGCGGCGGTAAGGTCCTCATCATACCAAGCTTTCCGTGCGGCCGAGATCCCAGGCACGGCCGACTGCCTGAGAAAGCCGGCCCAATCCGTTATGCCATCCTGCCAGAGTCGCCGCTCCGTTCCCGGGCCGACTCCCTTGAGGAGGACGAACGTGGAGCTCAGCATGGTGCGGGATTGTATCAGGATCCGGGCGAAGTCTCATCGGTGACCGCGAGGAGCATAGTGATCATCCCGTCCGCCTTGATTTCAACCTGGTAAACCGGCTAAAGTCCGCTTGGGATGCGGGGTTTCAAGCGTGGAGCGCCCTGCGCTTTGACACACAATGGCTGAGCTGCCGAAAAAGATCCGTATCACGGTCGGGCCCGTGCAGATGGAAGCGGAATTGAAGCCGACGAAGACGGCTCAGGAAGTGTACGCGGCGTTGCCGGTCGAAGCGGCCATGAACACGTGGGGTGAGGAATTTTACTTCAAACTCGACGGCGTCAGAGATTATCGTGAGACGGCCACCAATCGGGTCAAAGTCGGCGATGTGGCGTTCTGGGGAGCGGGGCAGGTGCTGGCCATTTTTTTCGGCCGCACCCCGATGAGCATGGGGCCCGATCCGGTTCCCGCCGATCGAGTGAACGTCATCGGGCACATCGTCGGCGATGCCACGATGTTTCGAAGGGTCATGGAGGTGCCGACGATCAAGGTCGAACAGGTGTAACGGTGCGGCTGTCGAAGGAACGGATACGGCACATGGCCGAATCGCTCGCGGCGCATTTGGTACAGGGCGGACATGTTGACGTAGGGAGCGCTCATAAGAGCTTTATGGAGTCGCTGAACCAGGCCATTACCGACGAGTTGTCCGTCGAAGACAAGTTGAATGCGGAAGTACGGCAGATGCTCAAGGCGCACGAACAGGAAATTGAGCGCGGTCACATGGATTATCACAAGATGTTCACGATGCTCAAGCAAAAGCTGGTCCGCGAGCGGGGGATTATTCTTTGATACAGTGACGAGTGACAAAGGTTCCGACCGTCGCCTGTCACTCGTCACCGGTCACCATGGCTATTGCTATGTTGAGCGAAGACAAGGTGAGCCATCTGTCGCATGTCCTTCTCCAGGCGATCAGGAAGAACCCGGTCGTACAGGTCAAGAGCGACGACGGACGACTCTTGAAGGACATCAAACGTGTGCTCCATGCCGAGTTAGAGCAGGAATCGCAGATCGATCGCAAAGTCAAAGCCAAGCTGGCCTCGTACTCGCGGGGCATCGTCGAAGGCAGCCCGGAGTGGGACGTGCTCTACCGAAAAACGTTTGAGGAAGAAACCAGAAAACAGGCGAAGAGGTAGGATGTATGAGACCGAGAACGATGAGTTGTGTGCTGCTCGGCGCACTGTTGCTGACCCTGGGAACGTTCGGCTGTTCGAAGTCGAAGCCGAAGCCGCTGGTCCCGCTGACCCTGGAGACCGGGGCGAAGTCGCAGGCCGTGACATTGACCGAGCAGGGTACGCAGGCGTATCAAGGGAAACAGTTCGAAGAGGCCAAGACGTATTTTTCCCAAGCTGTGGCCGCCGCTCCGCAGTCCGGCCCCGCGCATTATAACTATGCGTTGGCTCTGTATTCGTTGGGCGACACGGAAGAGGCCCGGCAGCATTTTCTTGAGGCCGCGAATCTGGCGCCGGGAGACAAAGTCATTTGGGATTCGCCGGCGCTTCGGCAGTACGGCAATCCGCAAACGGAAAAGGCGCACAAAGAGCATCCCACGACGAACAGTCGTCCGGTGTTCGGCGGCGGTCCGCGATGACGCGGCTGTCCGGATGCATCAGCGAAAAGAGGAGCCCATCATGGCGAAACCCTTGGGAGTAGGGGATCAGGCGCCGGAATTGTCGCTGCCGGACCAATACGGTAAACCGGTGACGTTGAAAGCGCTCAGAGGCAAGCAAGTGGTGCTCTACTTCTACCCGAAAGACGATACGCCGGGATGCACCAAAGAGTCGTGCGACTTTCGCGACGTGGAATCGCAAATCATGCGGGCCGGCGGTCTGATCCTCGGCGTGAGTCTGGACGGAAAGGAGTCTCATCAAAAATTCATCAAAAAGTATGGCTTGCCTTTTCCCCTGCTTTCAGACGAGGACGCCGCGGTGTCCAAGGCGTACGGCGTCTACAAAGAGAAGAACATGTACGGAAAGAAATACTGGGGCATTGAACGAAGCACGTTCGTGATCGATCCCGCCGGCATGATCAAAGCCGTCTTCCGCAAGGTCAAAGTCGACGGCCATGCGGACGAAGTCCTGACCGCTCTCAAGTCCTGATCCGTAGTGCGTCAATGGCGTCCGCGTCCTCCGCTGCTATGCCAGGACTCCTTGCGGTCATGGCGGCCTGCAGCCTCGTCCTCCTTCAACTCGGCGTCTCGCCCGACAGCCGGGCGGTCGGACGTCTCTACGTCAAAGACGCGCTCGTGTCCCCCAACCACGAGGGCGACATTGAAGCGCTGTTGGTCCGCCAGGAGCCCGCCGGAGAGGTTTCCGCGGGTGGAGAGCCGCTCGAACTGATTTCGGGCGGCAACATCATCGGGACGGAAATCACCGCTGCATCAGGCGTGGCGACCTTTCACTACACCCCATCTCGCAAGGAGACCGTGCGGCTGACGGTCCGTACGGCGAAGGAGGCGCATGTCTCGGCCACCGCGGTGACGACCGTTGCGGCGTGGGAACGCCGCACGCCGATGCTCGTCGTGGAAATGTCGGCGCTGTATGATCCGCAATCGCGCGAACCATTGCCCGATGCCGCCGATGAGATGAGCAAGCTGACGCAGTTCTATTACAACGCGATGTACCTGGCCGATGAGACCGCTACCTCCGACGCCGGTTTTCGAAGCACAGATCGAGCCAGACAGTGGCTCGCTGCGCATGAGTTCCCTGTGGGATATATCGTGGCGAAACCGTCGGCTCAATTAGACTGGGGAGCCAAGATCGATGAGCTCCGTGCGGCCGGCTGGACGACGATCAAGGTCGGGATCGGACGAAGCAGAGATTTTGCCGAAACGTTCCTGCAGCGACGGTTGGAAGTCGTGATCGTGCCGGAGCCGGCGAAGGGATCCGTGCCGAAGAAAGCCAGGATCGCCAAGGATTGGAAAGAAGTCCGGAGAAAACTATAGCGACTCACCACTTCCCGAGCCACTGGCGGGTGCCGGCATAGTACGAGAACACTGCGATACCGAGCACGACGACGGCATGGACGACATGCTGAACGTGGATATCCGGTGCAATCCAGCGGCTGATGAACAAAAGTCCCGCAGCCACAACCGTGACGCCCAGCGTCGTCCTCTTGGGGCAAGGACGAAGGCGGCGGCCTTCGTAGGCAAGAATGATCCAGACCACCATCCAGCCCAGCGCTCCGATGATCAGTGCGCCGGTCATGTCCGTGAGGCTGAGAAGAATGCTGTCCGACAACAAATGAATCGCCTTGCGCGAGGCGAGTTCAGGCCTCATTCTGAGCCATTCTCCGACTGTCAGTACCATCCAGAGCAGAACGATTCCGAGAACGAATCCCTCCTTCGACATGCCGAACTCCGCTGCGCGCGACTCCAGCCGCTGCGTCCGTCCGGTCGATGCGGCTCCACGCTTCTGCGCGTGCGACACCAGGTCGTAACCGCATTCACAGGTATAACTGGTGTCCGGATTGGTGAGCAGACAGCGTGGACACTCAATCGGCATCGTGACACTCGCGCGTTGGTACTTTTCGATCTTGTAGCCCAAGAATAGGAGGATGTCCATGATTTCACGGTCTCGTTCACGGATCTTTCTGTCGCTGGGAAGCGTGCTGGCCGGATTGGCCGTGGCAGGCGGGGCATTCGGGGCTCATTTCCTCAAGGGGCTGCTGGAGCCTCCGATGCTGACGGTATTTGAAACCGCAGTCCGTTATCAGATGTATCATGCACTCGGTCTCTGCCTGGTCGCGTGGGTCCTGGAGTGTCACCCGGCGGCGCGCGTGTCGATAGCGGGATGGTGTTTCGTGGTCGGTATCGTGCTGTTCTCCGGGAGTCTCTATGTACTGGCGTTGAGCGGCATCCGATCATTCGGGGCCGTCACGCCGCTCGGAGGCGCGGCCCTGATCACCGGATGGGGACTGCTTGCATGGGAAGTCCGGCCGAAGAAGAACGAAGCATCCTCAGGCTCGTATCATTGAAGCCTTCGAAAGCTACGGAGTGCAGCTGGCGGTACGTTTGCCGCTGATGGACCCCCAGCCACCCTGCGAATTGATGAAGGTGCCCTCCAGACGTTGACCTTCTTTGCTGAAGAGCAGGCTATCCTCCTGAGTTCGTCCGTCGGTTTCCCACCGCAGATAGACTGTGTCGCCCAGGACCATCGCTTCCGATAAACCGGGGACGCCGGTTCCGACCGATCCGGACGGTGGAAACACGAGCGAGAATTTGCGCTCTTGATGGTGCTGCTGGTGATTGTGAATCACCCATTGCCACGTCCCGCACAGGCGCGCTTGGCCGCGTAAGCTTCGGACGCGATCTTTCCAGGATTTGAGCCAAAACCATTCCGACATGGCTTGTTGGCTTGCCTCCAGGGACGCGCGGCCGGCTATGATGGCTCCGGCCGTTCGGTCGCCGGCGGCCTGCACCGGTCCACGTGACGAAGCGGCGATGAGTGTCTGCAAGGAGGGGAATGGACCATTCATCTTCAGCCATTCCAATTGAAGGGGGGAAGAGAGAGAAGGAAGCGGCTCGTGCTCCGGCCTCTCAAGGATCCGGCTCGATTGTTCGGCTAACTGCCAAGCCACCAGGGAAGCCACCAATCGCTGCGCGGACCGCATCACGTCCGGGAGGAGCAGATCTTTTGCGAGTTTTGCCGGGAGACCCTTCGCTCCGATTGTCGCTGCGGCATCGGACAGGTGAAGCGCCGGACCGATTGTGGAGATAAACAACTCTTTCGCAGCAGAATCGGAATCTATGGCCGTCAATCCGTTTCCATGATTCATCAGGACCGATGACCAATCCGGCAGATCCGGCGGCAGAGAGTCCGCCTCCACCGGCGGTTCGGTGGCTAACAGAAGGCCGCTCATCGCAACGACGAAGAGAAGAACAACGGTGCAACCCCTGAACCGAGAAGAGAAGCGGGGCAATGCGAAACAGACGGCGGAAGGATATCGATTCACGAGGGGCTTGCGGTGTCAGGCGGCTTGGAAGCAGGTTTTTAAAAACGAGATCGTGGCGCTCCAGGCTTCGGCTGCCGCATCCGGGCGATAACTATCCGGACGTGCTTCGTTGCAGAAGGCGTGCGGAGCGTCCGGATAGGTTCGAATCTCGACGCGCTTCTGATGTTGGTCCGCGAGCGCCTGCAGGCGTTGTATCTCTTCAGCCTGTACCCAGGCGTCCTGACCTGCGCGGTGATAGAGGAGCGGGCAGTGCAGATCCTTCAACGCCGTTTCGGACTCTCCCAAACGTCCGTAGAACGAGACGGCAGCCCGAAGGCGTTTGCGTTGCGCGGCAAAGCGCAGCGCAAAGGTGCCGCCCATCCCGAAACCTACGACGCCGTGAATGTTCCGCTTGATGTAATCCTTGGTGTTCAGAAACTCGCAGCAGGAATTAATGTCCTGGAGAACCGGCGGTCCGGGCAGTTTGTGCATGAGCGCTTCTGCGACGTCACTGTTGGCCGTCACCATGCCGCCCAGTCGACCATAGAGGTTCGGGATGATGACCCCATATCCTTCACAGGCAAGGCGGGCCCCCAAGTCCTTGATCTGCGAATTGAGCCCCCACCACTCATGCAGCAAGACCAAGCCGGGATACGTGCCTTTTTCTTGCGGCCAGAACTGAATACATTCCACTTGCACGTCTTTCGAGATTCTCGTTCTGATATAGGGATCCACGGAGGCATCGGTGACGGTCGGAATGGCCGCACCGCTCGGAAAGCGGCAGGTTCCCGTGCCAATTTGTTGCAACGTAAAAGGGGCGGTGGACGAGATCATCATGCTGTGCATGTCGCTTTCTCTTTCGGAGCGTTTGTTCTGCGCGCAGTTACTATAGGGACCGCTCCGCCGCATTGTCAATCCGATGGCCGATCCTGTCGATTGACCTCCGCTTCGTCGCTGCGTAGAGTTTGACTCATGAGCCAATGCGAGCCGGAGCGAATGGGAATCGGTCTCGTCGGGGTCGGCAGACACGGTCGTCGCTATCTCTCTCATATCCTCACGGATGTGCCCGGCGCATCGCTGGCAGCGGTTTGCCGCAGACGGATTGAACAGCCCGACCCTTCGCTCCCGACCGTTCCTGTCTACGGCGATTATCGGGAGATGATGGCGGATTCGAGGGTGCAGGCAGTCACCGTGGTGACGGTCCCGTCCTTGTGCCACGATATCTGCCTCGCTGCTGTCCATGCAGGCAAACCTGTCCTTATTGAGAAACCTTTGGCAACGACGGGAAAAGAGGCCAGGGCCATGGTGGCCGCGGCCGAGAGTGAACGGGTTCTCTTGATGACGGCTCACACGATGAGATTCGATCCGGCCATCCTCCTGGTGAAAGAACTGCTCCCGTCCTTAGGTAGGCTCCGTGAAGCGGCCTTCACCAGTCATATAGAGTCAAGCGCGAGTCTCATGGATCGCACGGCCCGCGAAGCCTCGCCGGGTGCCATGTTGGAGCTCGGGGTTCATCTCTTGGACCTTGTCCGATTCCTGACCGGCGAAGAAGCGTTGGAAGTGTCCTGCACCATGGACCGATTGAAGGGCGCCGGCGAACGTGCCGCTCGAGCTCGTCTACAGACGGCAGGCGGCATCGTCTGTGCGCTCGACATTGCACGGACAGATTCCGGACGCATCGGCACCATGCAGTGGAACGGAGCCGAGGGGACCGTCACAGCCGACTGGATTCAGCGCAGGGTCGTCCGTCAACGACGAGGAGAATCCCCACGCACATGGATGGTGGAAGCCACCCCGACTATCGTCGGGGTGCTCCGAAGTTTTGTCCATGCCATTAAGACCGGCACAACGCCGCCCGTGACCGGTTTGGATGGGTGTCGCGCCGTTGAATTGGTCGATGCCTGCTATGAATCCGCTGAGGCCGGAGGAGTATCAGTTCGTCTAAATCCGGTCTGAGACACAAGAGTCTGCTACGTGTCCGCCACAATATGCGTATCCGTCTCCTCAACCCCTTCGATTTGATGAATCTTGGTAATGACCACATCGGAGAGCGCCCGTTCGTCATTGACGCTGATAAACACGAAAATATCCGGTTGTCCGAAGCAGGAATGAGCCTGCTCCACCCCCGCCAGCCGCTTGACCGACTGAAGCACGTCTTTGGTCCTGCCCGCCTTCACCTTGATCAAGATATAGGCTTTCGTCGCCATGGCGCCTCCATCTTCCGGTTATGATGCTCCCGGCATTCGTTGCCGGCATTCGGCAAACACGCGGTGAATGTCCTGACCTCGCCGTTGATACGCGAGACGAGCCTTGCGGAACAATTCCAGAAAATAGTCGAAATCGGCCGTTGTGACGTTGAACTGAGAGAAGCCCGTCGTGAGAGCCGTCACTTCGCTGTTCGAAGCCGTGGCCTGATAGTGATCGAGCGCCTCCACGACCGGCGTACTCCATCCACTTCTGGAAAATGCGGAATCAATTTCTGCAGCGCGCGCGTTGCCGAACTGTTTGACCATCGCATGCTGGAAAAAATCTCGCACGGCCGGGTTGGTGCTCTTCATGAATGTGGACTGGAACTGGATCACGATCTTAATGACTCGATTCGCTTCGGAGGTTCCTTCCGGGGGCAAGACGTCGGCATCCTCCAATGTCGCGAGCAATGCCATGGCGGCTCCGACCTGGCCGGGAGGTGTCGCGGCATGTGAGACGGCCTCTGGTTCGATCGTCAAGACGGCGAATACGGTTGTCATCGAACCGATCAAACACGCGTGAAAACCCGAGAGCGGCATGACCGCGATTATACCGGACCGATATGGACGGTACTAGCACAGAGTCTTCGAATTGACCCTCCACGATATTTAAGAAATGGATGTATTTCCGAGCATTTGCAAGATGTTTATATTGAATCACTTCAACCTGATTTTTATAATGTCTCGCATCGTTTATCGGAGATTGACGATGTTGGCCAAAGTCTTGAGCGTGGCGTTGGTCGGGTTGGATGCGCACTTGATCGACGTGGAGATCGATATTGCCGGAGGTCTGCCACAATTTTCCGTCGTCGGTCTTCCCGATGCCACGGTCCGAGAAAGTCGTGATCGAGTCCGGTCCGCACTGAAGAATACGGGTTTCCATTTTCCTGCCAAGAAAATCACCGTCAATCTCGCACCCGCGGACATCAAGAAAGAAGGAGCGGGGATAGATTTGGCGATCGCGATCGGAATCCTGGTCGCTGAAGAAGTCATTCCCGCCGACTGCCTCGTCCGTCGAGTCTTGGTCGGAGAACTCTCGCTCGACGGGCATATCAAACCGGTTCCGGGCGCGCTTTCCATGGGAATCGCCTGCCGGCGCGACTACAGTCTGCTCTTGCCGGCCAGGAATTGTGCTGAAGCGGCGATGGTGGAGGGGGTCGTGGCGTATCCATTGCACACGCTCCCGGAAGCGGTGGCGTTCTTGCGAGGCACGCAGGTGGTCGAACCGGCTCAGGTGGATCGGGATCGGCTGTTCGAGGTCAGACCTGTCGAGGAGGATGACTATGGAGACGTACGGGGACAGGACCAGGCGAAGCGGGCGCTGGAAATCGCCGCCGCCGGAGGCCATAACGTCCTCATGGTCGGGCCGCCCGGTTCCGGCAAGACGATGTTGGCGAAACGGCTGCCCACGATTCTTCCTCTGATGGATGCCGATGAAGCCATCGAAACGACGCGCGTCCATAGCGTGGCCTTGCAACTTCCCAGCGAACATCCCCTGCTGACCGTCAGGCCGTTCCGCGCTCCGCATCATAGCATCTCTGATGCCGGGTTGATCGGCGGAGGGACGGTCCCTCGTCCGGGTGAAGTATCCTTGGCTCATAATGGAATTTTGTTTTTGGACGAATCGCCGGAGTTTCGGCGTCCAGTATTGGACGGCCTGCGTCAGCCGCTGGAAGATGGACAGGTGACGCTCACGCGCGTCAGCGGATCGCTCCGCTATCCTGCCCGCTTCATGTTGATCGCCGCCATGAATCCTTGTCCCTGCGGCTACCACGGCGATCGCGCGCGGGAATGCGTCTGCACGCCGCAGCAAATCAGGCGTTATCGGGCGAAGCTTTCCGGTCCCCTTCAAGACCGGATTGACCTCCATATCGAAGTACCGCCTGTACCGGTTCGGGAACTCCACGACCCCGGTTCTGTGCCCGAATCTTCAGCCGCCATTCGCCGCCGTGTGCTCGAGGCCAGAGAACGCCAGGCCGTTCGGTACAGAAAAGACGGTATCCATACCAACGGGCAGTTGAAGCCGCGGCTCCTGAAGCGGTATTGTTGCCTGGACGAAGCGGGGCGGGGGTTGTTGGAACAAGCCATGTCGAGGTTGGGATTGTCGGCTCGGGCCCACGGTCGGGTGCTTCGCGTGGCGAGGACGATCGCTGATTTGGCTGGCTCCGAGAAGATCGATCCCGTTCACGTTGCAGAAGCCATTCAATACCGCAGCCTCGATCGCCGGCTCGATCTATGACTGTGCCATGATGGTCTCGACCATGAAAGTGTTCCTCTGGTGGTTCATGGTCGGTGCGACGATGGCTCTGGCGGTCATCATGCTGCAGGGAGGCATCAGAGAAGTCATGCAGGCTCAAGGTTCCGTTTGGGAACTCAAACTCGTCGAGCTCATGACGACGATTGTAGGAGGGGGTCTGCTGGGCGGCTGCATCGCCCTCATCCTGGACCGCATCAAGAAATCCTAGCGGCTCCTCGGAGTCGGTATCGCAGGAGAGCACGCACTCATGGACATGGAAATCGGCTCGAATCTCTATCGCAACACCGACGGGACCATCGAGGTCGAAGGGGTCCCACAGATTCAGATTGCACTGAAACGGCCGACGGGGCAGATTCTGGTGAACTTCGCGCTCTTCGACGGCAATGGGAAGGTGATAGCGAAGTTGACGGACAGCACGTTGATGTTCAACGAACGCCGGGCCTATGAGCTGGCCAAAACGCCGGGCCAAGTCACCTTGCGACATGCCGACTCGAAACAGATCGTACTCCAGATCGATGCCTTGGCTTCAGGTCGCGTGGGCGTCGGCCAAGCGAATTTCCACTCCATTAAGGGACACCTGGTTGAGGTGTCTCCCAAGGAATGGAAAATCGAGAGGCAGCAGGTCAGCGGTACCACCCAGGACATGAACGGAGGCGCCGTCAAAATCGGCTAACCTGTCAAGCCGCGAGCGGCACGATGACGATCTGACGGTTCTTCGTATCCACCGCGGCCGTCTCTCCATCCCGTAGTTCACCCTTCACGAGCTGGCGCGCGATCGGCGTCTCGATTTCCTGTTGAATCAGGCGCTTGAGCGGTCTCGCTCCGTATACCGGATCGTACCCGCGTTCGGCGAGGAGGCGAAGGGCTGCGGGCGTCGTCGTCAGCGTGATCCGCCGTTCGGCCAACCGGCTCCTGAGCCGCTCCAGTTGGATGCTGACGATCTTCGTCAACTGCTCGGTGTCCAACGGGTGAAAGACCACCGTTTCATCCACGCGATTGAGGAACTCCGGCCTGAAATGCCGCCGCAATTCCGCCATGACGACCGAGCGCACCTCTTCGTACGATGACCGCCGCTGTTGGGCTTCGAGGATTTGCGGGCTGCCGATGTTCGACGTCATGATCAATACGGTGTTCTTGAAATCCACCGTCCGGCCTTGCGAGTCGGTCAGCCGTCCATCGTCCAGCACCTGAAGCAGCACATTGAATACGTCGTGATGTGCTTTTTCGATTTCGTCGAACAGGATCACGGAATAGGGCCGGCGGCGGACGGCTTCCGTGAGCTGCCCCCCTTCCTCGTACCCGACATAGCCGGGCGGGGCGCCGATCAAACGGGCCACCGTGTGCTTCTCCATGTACTCGGACATGTCGATCCGAATGAGGTTCGCTTCGTCATCGAACAGTGTTGCGGCGAGAGCCCGCGCCAACTCGGTCTTGCCGACTCCGGTCGGCCCCAGAAAAAGAAACGAGCCGATCGGCCTGTTCGGATCCTTGATCCCGGACCGTGCGCGAAGCACCGCATCCGCCACCGCCTGCACCGCCTCATCCTGGCCGACGACGCGCTGGTGAAGCAGCTCTTCGAGCTTCATCAGTTTTTCCATTTCGCCCTCGACGAGCCGGGACACCGGGATGCCGGTCCAGCGGCTCACGACCGCGGCGATGTCGTCCTCGTCGACTTCCTCTTTGAGGAGTCGCGTTTCTCCCTGTTTCTTGCCGAGCTGTTGCTGTTCGATGGCCAGTTCACGCTCGAGGCGGGGCAACTCGCCGTAGCGCAGCTCCGCGACCCGATTGAGATCGTAGGCTCGCTCTGCCTTGTCGATGTTCACCTTGACTTCTTCGATCGCCTCTCGAGTCTTTCTCAGGCGTGCCACCGACGTTTTCTCCGATTCCCACCTCGTCTTGAGCGCCTGTAGGTCCCGTTGTTTCTCGTTCAATTCCTGCTCCAAGGCCGCCAACCTGGCCCGGCTCGCTTCGTCCTTTTCTTTCCGCAGCGCTTCTCGCTCGATCTCGAGTTGGAGAACCTTGCGCGACACTTCATCGAGCTCGGCCGGCAAGCTGTCGATCTCGGTCCGCAAGCGCGCCGCCGCTTCGTCCACGAGATCGATGGCCTTGTCCGGCAGAAACCGATCGGTGATGTAACGATGGGACAGCTTGGCGGCGGCAACGAGGGCCGCGTCCTTGATCCGGACACCGTGGTGCACTTCGTAGCGTTCCTTGAGCCCGCGCAGGATTGAAATCGTATCTTCTACGGAGGGCTGATCGACGAGCACGGTCTGGAATCGGCGCTCCAGCGCCGCATCTTTCTCGATGTGCTTTCGGTATTCGTCCAATGTGGTGGCGCCGATCAAATGGAGTTCGCCGCGCGCCAACATCGGTTTCAGCAGATTCGCCGCGTCCATCGCCCCTTCCGCCGCCCCGGCTCCGACGACGGTGTGCAGCTCGTCGATGAACAGAAGGATCTGGCCCTGTGCCGCTTGGATTTCCTTGAGCACGGCCTTCAGACGCTCCTCGAACTCGCCTCGAAACTTGGCCCCGGCGACCAGGGCGCCCATGTCGAGCACCACCACCCGCTTGTGTTTCAGTCCTTCCGGGACGTCGCCTTTCACGATCCGTATGGCGAGACCTTCCACA
This sequence comes from Nitrospira sp., assembly GCA_035252115.1. Classification (GTDB taxonomy): domain Bacteria; phylum Nitrospirota; class Nitrospiria; order Nitrospirales; family Nitrospiraceae; genus Nitrospira_C. The sequence goes on from DATFDJ010000087.1 coordinate 16,327, forward strand.
ATAGCGGTTTTTCCAACGCCCGGTTCGCCGATCAGTACGGGGTTGTTCTTCGTCCTGCGGGAGAGGATCTGAATCACGCGACGGATTTCCTCGTCGCGGCCGATGACCGGGTCCAACTTGCCCTGCCCGGCCAGTCGCGTCAGATCTCGTCCGTATTTCTCCAACGCTTGATAGGTTCCTTCGGGGTCTTGGCTGATCACTCGTTGGTGACCTCGGACCTGTTGCAAAGCGGCGAGCAACCGGTCTCTCGTGAGGCCGAGCTTCTTGAACACGCCGCCCTCTTGCACCATGGCGAGGAGCACGTGTTCGACGCTCAGATAGTCGTCCTTCAGCGCCCGTTCTTCGTCCTCCGCTTTGGTCAACACCTGGGAGAGGCGTGGCGTGATGTGCAGTTGGCCCGGTCCACCCGTGGCTCCTTGAACCTGAGGCAGCTTGCCGAGCGCTTTCTCAGCCGCCTGCTTCACGGCCTGGGGCGAGACTCCGGCCTGCTCGCACAGCGCGGCAGCGATGCCTCCTTCCTGTTCCAACAGGGCGAGCAGCAGGTGCTCGACATCGATGCCCTGATGACTCCGTCTCATGGCATGCGATGAAGCGGCTTGCAAGGCTTCTTGTAGCTTGATCGTGGCGCGATTCAGGTCCATCAAGGGCTCCTCTCGTTCGATGTTGCTCATGAGTCACATAATCACAAGCCTCTGCAAGTCAATGGCTTTGCAACTCCCTTGACCCATGAGAAGCGCCCCGCTATTGTCCTCCTCCACATGCCGGATATGGTCACCGCCACACTGGAACTCTATCGAACTGCGCTCAAGAAGACCTGGCAGTCGCTCCTGCGAGGCTGGATCACCATGGTGGCGGTGGTCGGCTTTGTCGTGATTCTAGCGGTGGCGGCTCAGTTTGCCGCGCCCCTCGGCATTGCCGGCGGCTTTTTGCTGGGGGCGGTGAACGCGCTCTTGGTGGGGGCGACCTTGAGCCTGATCGAGCAGTCCGTTTCGTTCGCCAGGGGCCTTACGGTGCAAGATGTGTTCGAGAGCTTCGGTCACTATTTCTGGGACGTCATCAGCGTCGGCTTCGTCATCTGGCTACCGCTCATGGCCCTCGATATGGGAACGCAATCCAATCCCTACGGCCAGTTTCTTTCCTATGCCGTCTTATTATTGATGTTCCTTCTTCTGAACCCGGCCCCGGAAGTCATTTATCTCACGCGCCACGACTCTCCCCTGGACGTCATTAAAAGCGCGTACGAGTTCGTGATGGAGAATTGGATCGAGTGGTTCCTTCCGGTCGTCCTTCTCTTGATTCCCATTCTGCTCTCGCCGATGGGGGTCCGATCGGTGTTTTCGCTCTCGAGTCGTGCGGGGAGGGGTGCGGGATTGGATTTCTTCCAGATTCTCGTGCTGCCTTTTACGATCCTGGGAAGCTGGTTAGACTATCTGGGCTTCTCCGTTACGTTGACATGGTATCTCACACTGTTCTTCACGCCTCCCCTGGCCGTCGCGATGCTCCTATTCCGTGGCCATCTCTTTGCATTGCTCTCCCGATCCTCTCGCCGACAGAGGGAGTTCGCATCACAACTACACCGTGACGAATAGCCTGAATCACTCAGACTCATGTCGCAGAAGATGCTCGCCTGGAGCCAATTGAAGCCAGCCGGGCTTGTTGAACTGTAGGAAAAGGCGCACAAGATTTTTTTCCAAATGGCTTGAGTCAGGCCATGGAATAGTGTATGGATTTACCTACACCTTATCAACCGACTTCCCCCCAACAGAGCAGAGAGGGGACTTCGCTCGTGCGGCTATCGATCTTTTGGCGGATCGTCCTGACGTCATTGCTCATCATCGTCGTGATGGCAGGCGTGAACCTGTATGCCTTGTCCCAACTTCGTCAGCTCTCGGTTCTCAGTACCAGCATGGCGGCTCATCATTATCCCGCCATTGAAGCGGCCAAGCGGTTGCTGACGCTGGCTTATCAGCAATTGAACAGCGAGAAGAAATATCTGGCCGTGCGTGACGCGACGTTTCTCAAGCATTTCGATGAGGAGGTGGAAGAGTTTCGCCGCGGCATCGAAAGCCTCATCGCCCAAGAAGTCTCTCCCGAAGGCCTGCAATTGCTGGAACACGCCCAACGCCTTCAACAGGAACGGCTGGGCATGTTTCACGTCGAATTGGAACAGGCGGTCCCGGCCGGTGGCGGTACCTCGCCGAACTATGAGAGCCGCCGTGATCTGGTCATGGACCAGATGACGACGACGCTGCAGCACTACGTCGATTTCCACGAATCCGGCATCAGCGCCGGAGTCAAACGCTCCAGGGAAAGCGCGGCGAAAGCGGAAGCCGTCACCGAGCAGTTGGTCTTGCTGGCGCTGCTGTTCGGGATCGGGTTGGCCGGCATCGCGAGCTATACCATCTTACGGCCGCTCCGCCAATTGCAGGGACACATCAAGCAGATCGGCCAGGGAAACTTCCGTGCGTCGCTGAACATCCGGGCTCCGAGCGAGTTGCGCGATCTGGTGGACACGGTGAACTGGATGGCCGGGAAACTGCAGGAACTCGACGACATGAAAGGCGAGTTTCTTGCCCACGTGTCGCATGAATTGCGGACGCCGATGGCATCGATCCAAGAGGGCACACATCTGTTGCTGGATGAAATCCCCGGTCCGCTGCAGCCCGAGCAGCGGACGACCCTGCGCATCATGGCGGACAGCAGCCGCAGACTCATCCATTTGATTTCAACGATCCTCGACCTCTCCAAGATGGATGCGGGGATGATGGAATACCGAATCGTGCCGACCGACCTGAAGCGTATCACCGAAATGTCGGTCAACAAGATACGCTTGCTCGCCGACGCCAAACATGTGCAACTCGTCGTCGAGTCTCCCGCCCAACGCGTGTGGGTCAAGGCCGACTCCATTCGTATTGAGCAGGTCCTGGATAATCTGCTATCAAATGCCTTGAAGTTCAGTCCGGAAGGAGGCGTCGTCAAAGTTCTGATGCGACCGGACATGAAAGCCGGTGTACTGGAGGTGTCGGTGTCCGACGTAGGGCCCGGCATCCCTCCGGAAGACCTGCCGCATATCTTCGAACGGTTTTATCAGGGGCGAACAAAATCCAAGCAGGGATTGCCGGGTAGCGGCTTGGGTCTCGCGCTCGCGAAGAAAGTCGTGGAAGCGCACGGAGGAAGAATTTGGATCGAAAGCGAAGTCAAGAAGGGGACGACTGTACGGTTTATCCTACGGCTTACGAAGAAAGGCGGAGCTGCATGAGAACAGCTCCGCCGCTGTTATATTCCAGTGCGCTCTTGTGTCTGGTTGTTTCGGGATGCGCGTCATGGGCGCCGGAATCGACTGGTTCGCAACCCTATTTCCCTTTGGAGGGAGCTGACGCCAAGACCATGCATGCGCTGGCCAAGAAACAAGATGCCGTCGCGGCCAAATGTGTCGAACATAATTCCTGCGATCATGCGTATTTCACGCGTGCGCTCATCGGCTTATACGAGAGCCGCGATGCGGCCATCAAAAATTTTGAGAAAGTGATTGCCACGGCGCCCCGCAGTCAGTTGGCTTCGACGAGCCGGCTCTGGGTGCAATTGCTTCAACAATATCCGGCGCCGAGCGAGCGGTCCTGGCTGACCTCGGTCATGGCGGCTCCCGCTGTGTCGGATGGACAGGTCGCCCTCGGTCAGGCTTCGGATCGCCTGGTGCGGGATTTGCTTGACCGTGAATTGGTGATTCAACAATTGCGCGCCACAAGAGACGCCGATGCGCAAATCCTTGAGCAGTTGCAGCGGGATTTAGCCGAACGGGATCGCAAAGCCGACGCCTTGATCGGCAAAAAAGAAACACCGAAGCCGCCGGCGGAAAGCGGCACGGTGCAGGCTCTCCAAAAACAACTGGCTGAACGGGAAAAAAAGATCGATGAACTGTACAGCCAGCTCGAAGCGCTGAAGCGCATCGATCAGGAAACGCGCGAAAAGATCCGGCCGATCCGTCCGCCATCGACGGTAACGCCGCCGGCGGGTCCTGAACCAACGCCGCCACCTCAACAATAAAAGGACACCATGGAACAAGAGCATATTCTCGTAGTCGACGATGAAGAGGGGTTACTGCAACTGCTCAAGATGCGGCTGCAAGCCATGGGGTTCGCCGTCACCACCTGCACGACCGGTCGCGACGCCGTCGGTTCAGCGAAGGTCAACCGCTTCGATTTGGCTATCACCGATCTGCGGCTGGGGAGCGAAGACGGATTGGATGTGACGGAGGAACTATTGCGGATCCACCCCGGTCTTCCGGTGATCATCTTGACGGCCCATGGCAGCATTCCCAACGCCGTCGAGGCGGTGCAGCGGGGCGCGTTCGGCTACCTCACCAAACCCTTCGACGACAAAGAGTTGAAGGCGAAGATTGAAGAAGGACTGTCGCCGCAGCGGATGAGCCGCGAGATTCAGCGGCTCAAGTCGCTGGTCAACGAACTGTATGGCATGGAAAACGTCGTCGCCCGCAGTCCTGCGATGCAGCGGCTGCTCCAGCAAGTGGTGCAAGTCGCCGATTCGGACGCAACGATCCTCCTCTTCGGTGAGACCGGCACGGGGAAGGAAGTCTTCGCCCGCGTGATCCATGCGAACAGCCGGCGCGGTAAAGGTCCCTTCGTGGCGTTGAACTGCGCCGCCATTCCGGAGACCCTGTTCGAGTCCGAATTGTTCGGCCATGTGCGAGGCGCATTCACGAGCGCCCATGGGCCCAAGAAGGGACTGTTTCAGAGCGCGCATGGTGGAACGTTGTTCCTGGACGAAATCGGCGAAATGCCGTTGTCGATGCAGGTCAAATTGCTCCGGGCCGTACAGGAGCGGGAAGTGCGGGAGGTGGGCGCCGAACATGCCACGAAAGTCGACGTGCGCATTATCGCGGCGACCAATAAGGATCTCGACGAAGCGGTCAAGAGCGGGACGTTCCGCAACGACTTGTATTACCGCATTTCGGTGGTTCCGCTGTTCATTCCTCCTTTGCGGGACCGGCGCGAGGACATCCCGCTCATGGCGCAACAGTTCCTGGTGACCAGTTCCAAGCGCGCCAATAAAGATGTGCGCGGGTTCACTCCTGCGGCCTTGCACCGGCTCGTCACCAATTTGTGGCCCGGCAACGTCCGCGAGCTCGAGAATGCGATCGAGAAGGCGGTGGTGATGTCTCGGCAGGACATGATCACGCCGGATCTCCTTCCGGCCATCGGGTCGGCGCCTGATGCGCAACTGAAGCCGCTGACCGAAGCCAAAGAGGAATTCGAGAAGACGTATCTCAAAAACGTCCTGCAGTTGACGGGCGGTAACATCTCGCGCGCGGCTCAATTTGCCGGCCGCTATCGGGCCGATTTCTACAAGATGCTGAAGAAATACGG
>DATFDJ010000088.1:0-12888 GCA_035252115.1 Nitrospira sp.
AGACGTAAAACGTGAAACGTTAATCGTGAGTATTAACTCGGCATCGTTCTATCGTAAGACACTGGGCGCTCACCGTCTCGCGCCCCGTCCGCAAACGTGACGCTCGTTCTTCCTCTCGTCGCGGACCTCAGCACTTTTCTGTGAGCTTACGGGGTCGATGGAGCCTTTGCAAGAGCGTGAGGGCCGTTGTAGCAAACTCGGTCTCACATGTATCCGACCTGATCAGTCAGAATAGGGAATACGAGACACCGACGAACGGCAGCCCGAAGTTGAGCCCCGAATTCGGGTCCCGCGTGCCGGCGTTCGAAATATGCGTGAACCGATACCCGGCCTGGAGAGCCCAATGGGCGTCCCATCCCCACGAGCAACCGGCTCCGCCCCAGACCAGAAAATTGAACTGGCCCCCTTGTTCCGGCACGCGCCCGCCGAGATCGGTCCACAGAGGCCCGCCTCCGCCTTCCACAAACGGCCGGAGTCTTCCCAGCGCCGTGAACGTGTAGACCAGCTTGGGCGAGAGGCCGATTCCATAAGCGCCGATCGGTTCCGTCGTAGAGAATCCGATCAACTCGGCGCCCAGTGAGAGCTGGCTTTGATACCAGCCGGCTCCCAGCAGACCGGTCACCGTGAACGAGGACGACAGCGCGGTGGCCGCGCCGAACAGTTTCGTGGATTGACTCGGCGTCAGGCGAATGGGAAAGAACGGCCCCGCGATCAGTCCGATCGTCTGGCTTCCCGCTGGCAGCGAGTAGATGCTCTGGTCCGCGGCAGTCTCATATGAAATTCCGGACAGCGCCCAGAGCGTACACGCAAGAACCAAGAGCGTATGGGGCCATGGGCACCGGCGCATCTGATCGTCGATGGGTAGACACTCAGGAGAGTGATGACGCGTTGGCTCGCGTCATCAGTTTGCAATAGGAGCACACGGCGGCGGTAGTCGGCTGACCGCAGGCGGCGCACGGATGGAGAGCCGCTTGATCATGGTTGGCCATGCCGGACGTGGATTCTTTCCGCTTTTGCCGCTCGAGGAATCTCCAATAGAACGTCTGCTTCGTGCCCGGCGATTCGGTTTCCAGCCGGTTGAGCACCTCCTTATAGAGCAGCGTCCGCGCACCTTGGGCCATCGGACATTCCTCAACGATATAGTCGATTCCGTTCAGCAGGCAGTAGGCCGCCAGTTCGCGCTCCGCCAAGCGATAGAGCGGCTTCACCTTCTTGGCGAAGCCCGCCACCGACGCCGGCAACGACGGTCCCTGCTTGTCCAAATAGTCTTCCTGCCAATGCAGGACGTTGCCGAGTAAACGGGCCGCCTCGTCGTCCAAGTTGTGGCCGGTCGCCATTACGTCGTAGTCGCGCTCGATGGCGACCCGGTTGAATTGATAGCGTTTGATGGTTCCACACGTACTACAGGTCGGCCGATGGACCAACATGGACAATTCGCGGATACCGGCGCCCTCGTTCTGTTCGACCGTATGGACGTGCAACGCCGCGCCGGCCGGCGCGGCGACCGTTTCGGCGAATCGGACGACTTTCTCATGCGACCGTTCCGAATAGCCGCCGATCCCGAGATTCACGTAGAGCGCGTCGGCCTTGTACCCGAGCTTCAGAAGAATGTCCCACAGCGCGAGGCTGTCCTTCCCGCCCGAGACCGCCACCAGAATTCGATCGTCCTTGCCGAACATCTTCTGCGACTTGATGGCACGGGCTACCTGATCGTGCACGAACCCGGTGAAGCAGCCCTTGCAGAACGCCGCATGATGCCGGGGCAGTTTGATGACGGCTTTGGTCTTACACTTGGTGCAGTTCATGAGTCGATCTTACGAGCATGATCAGACGAATGCAAACTGGCAGTCGACCAGTTCACAGCCGGTGTCGCTGCCGTTTTCAGGCGCGCGGGAGTACATGTGATCCTGTTTGCTTGCATTCCTCGGTATGTTCTCATTTTTTCGCGCTACTGAGTTGGATCGAAACACGACCCCGCGCGTCTTTCTCGTTGACACACCGGGCGCTGCTTTGTAATCTTCCTCCCCGCATGAAGCGGGCCGGCATCAGGATAGCGATCGCGCTGCTGAGTCTGACGGTCGGCTGCGAGTTTGTCCGTCCCACCATCAACGCCCCGCTGCCTCGGTGGAATCCCGAGTACGGGTATCGGTTCGCCAATCTCCCGCCCTCATTAGGCGGCAACACGGACAGTCTCTTTATCGTGGCGTCGTTTTCGGGTGGCGGCGCGCGCGCGTCGGCGTTCTCTTATGGCGTGCTGCGGGAATTGGCCAGGACGCCGATCATGTGGGAAGGCTATCGGAAACGGCTGCTCGACGAACTGACCATCATCAATGCTCTCTCGGGCGGCAGCTTCACGGCTGCCTACTATGCCCTGTATCACGACCGGATCTTTCAAGACTTCGAATATCGGTTTCTGCGGAAAGACTGGGAGCGCGAGCTTCGCGGGCGCATCCTCCGGTCTCCAAGCAATTGGGTACGGCTCTTGTCTCCGTATTTTGGCCGCGCCCATATCCTCTCCGAACTTCTGGACGAAGCGTTGTTCGACGGCGCCACGTTCAACGATCTCGTCTCGAGCGATCAACGACCGATCGTCTTCATCCATGCCTCGGACATGGCCACCGTCTCGCGGTTCGAATTCAACCAGCGGCAGTTCGACCTCATCTGCTCCGACCTCAGCAAATTGCCCTTGTCGATCGCCACCGCCTCGTCGTCGGCGCTCCCGCTGTTCCTCAGTCCTATCTCGCTGAAGAACTATGCCGGACAGTGCGGGTTCGAGCCGCCCCTCTACATGACGGTGGACAAACGCACGACATGGAGTCGCCGGCGAAGCAGCGAGTTGCGGTCCTATCTCGACGCGAAGAAGCGGCCGTACATCCATCTGTTGGACGGCGGGCTGGCCGACAACATCGGCATGCGCAGCGTGTTGGAGCTGTCGGCCCTCGTGGGGAATCTCGAATCCTCCTTTGAAGTGCTGGGGGTGAAAAAGATCCGGAAGCTCGTCTATCTGATGGTGAGTGCCGAGACCGACCCGGACGTCAACACCTACCAACTGGACGAGCTTCCGAGCGTCACGCGGACGCTGAATGCTCTGGTCGACATTCCGATCAACCGCTATTCCGACGACACGTTCGAACTGATGAGTCAGCTCGTGGCGGAGTGGCAGGCTCAGCTCCGGCAGCGGGCGCAGACCGAAGCGAGCGTCTTTGCGCCCGATACGGACATTTACTTCATCAACGTCAGCCTGTCGGAAGTGGAAGATTTGGAGGAACAGGCGCGCCTCATGCGCATTCCCACGAATCTCGCGCTCACCGATGGCGAAATCGAGCAATTGCTGCTGGCTGCTTCCAAGCTTCTGCGCCACGACAAAGACTTTCAACGGTTGCTGCGGGATTTGGAGGCAGAAGCCGCACGGACGCCGTTGATCTCACGGCCGACAGCCGGTCCGTAGCGCCACGCGGCTCGCTCAGTCACGGGGCTGAGCGAGCCGTCTCACCAGGCGGCACCCTATCGGTTCTCCAGCCGGTTGTAGTCGAGCAAGCCTGCTTCGATCGGGTCGATCTGGCGATAGCCTTCATGGATGGCATCGCTGTGCGGCCAGAAGCTCGGGCTGGTGCGACGCACGGCGAAACGATCGGCAAGCTTTCGATAATCCGCCTCGCTCGCGAGCCCGCGCACGGCCTCAATGAACGCGGGCAATGCCGATGGCTCGAGGCGATAGAACGCGTTGGGATAGGCGCCGATGATGCCGCGCACGACGGTCAGCGCGTCTTCGTCCGGAAGTCGGCGCGACTGGGGATTGAAGAGCGAGGCGATATTGCTGAATCCATTGTCATGCAGCACGGTGTATAGGCGGTCCTGATGCGAGTCCGGCTCCTTGCCATGTGTGACCGTGAGTATCGCCGCCTCCGGCATCCATTGCAGCGCCTTGCCCTTGATCTGCATGAGTGCGCGTAATTGGGAGCGCAACTCCTGGTCCGGTTCCTCCTGGATATCGTAGCGCTGATTCAGCGCACCGGCGAGGTGTTCGCGCAAGAGATCGAACAGCTCGTGTTTTGGGGCGTTCGTCCGGTACGCGATGCCGCTCTCCTGCTCGACGTGGATGCGGCGTCCGTAGACATAGTCCTTGACCGACTCGTGCGCATCCCGATACCAAAAATCCCGCACCCGCCGCCTTTCTGCGCGAGGCAATAGCAGCAGAAAATTGGACTCCGCCTCCATCCGAAGGAAATCCATGTACAGGCGCGTATCGAGTTGATGTCCCTGGAACCCGTACACGTCGAAGCCGGCGACGAGCAGATAGTAGATGCGTTCGAAGAGATCGTAGGACAGGAGCCAGGCGGTCTTCGGTTCGTCGCCGACAAGACCCTGCACGACGGAAGCGCTGTCGGCGTGGCGGAACACGGTCAGGGCGGCGTTCCGGTTCCGGTCTTGTCCATTCCAGATGAAGGACAGATGGGCCGCCTCGTTCTCGATATGCAAGCCTTCGATGTAGGCTTGCTTCGCTTTCAGATATTCGTCCTGCATGCCGGAATACTTCATCCACGAAATCAGGCCCAACCTCGTCGTGCCCTCTTCGGTCGGCAGATACAGGTGCTGACTGTTTGCCGCCAGAAATTCCTCGTTCTTGTCGAGAATGGCGCTGTCCGGGTCCACGAAGAAAATCCAGAAGCGGTCGTCGATGACGTCCAGTGCGACCTGACCGCGGCACACCGGTCCCTTGATGAACTGCATGACGAAGGCATGGGCCTCATCGAGCAGAAATCGGTATCGAGAGCGGACCGGCAGGTCACGGAAGGCGACGAACGGATTGGACGCCACGCGCGGTTCGTAGCTCGGCAGCGTGTGGACCTCGTACGGCGCATCGAGAAACAACTCGACATAGCGCTGTTTGCGAGCGGCCCCAAGGGCGTAGGGAATGTGTGTTTTGGCGAGGACGCTGTCATGCACCGGCTGGAGACGATAGTAGAACGAGGACACGCCTGGGTCGTCATACGGGCGACGTGCGGCGATGACGTCTATCGGCCGGCCCGGCGCCGAACGGGACCGCACGAGCCGAAACCACCGACGATCGGTGTCTTCATCGAAATAGAGATGGGTGAGGGACAGGTGTTCGTAAAGGTAGCGGCTCATCAGCCGGTGCTTGGGAGAATCCTGATTCAGAAACGCTTCCCATTCCTCCACCTGCGGGTCGCGGGCGGGCGGGACCGGCTCGCGATACGGAGCACCCTGCTCGATCCAGCGCATGAGCGTCTGGTGCTCTTGGTCGGTCACCCCAGGCAGACCGTACGGCATGCCCCAGAGCGGGTATTTGGCGGCGAAGGCGTCGAACTGCGATTCAGTGGGACATTGCTGGGTTCGATCCAGCGACACGTCGAACGTTTGCGGCAGCAGCGGCTGCGGTGGCAGGGGGTGTGCGCGCTTCAGCGCCAGCATACGGGCGAGCACGCCCGCATGCGTCGAGCCCTCGGTCGGTTGTAACTGTTCCTGGATAACGGGAAAGAACTCTTTCTTTCGCCAGGCGGAGACCGATGGCCCGTCATCGAAGAGACGAGTCGGTTGCGCGGTGAACAAACGCGTGCTGTCGTACACCCGCGTTTTGTTCGCGCCGCGCAGCAGCCCTTCGTAGGCGGTCAGGTTCAATTGGCAGGGGGCATCGTAACAGCCATGGCAAACGGCACAGCGCCGTTGGAGAATCGGCTGGACCTCTCGCCAATAGTCCACGGTCGCGATGCCGGCCGCGCTTGGCGGAGGCATCGCCGGCTCACTTGGGGGCGTAGGAATCGAGGGAGCCGGTTGCGCGCAGCCGGCCAGAGCCAGCAGGAAGAAGCCCCAACGCCACCGGTGCCGGCGATCGGTGGAGCGACGTCTACCGCAGCGGTTCCCTCGCCATCTCAAGATAGTAGCGATAGCCGTCATTGAGCGTGACTTCGACCGTCAAGATCAGATCACCGGCCTTCTTCTTGTGGAGGGCGAGTGTGCCACGCCCGCCGGCAGTCTCTCCGTACGCTCGGCCGTCCGAAAGAACGAGAGAGCCGGTTCCGAGGAATAAGTCCGTTCCACGGTCGCTCACGAAATTAAAATGCGCGTGCTCGTTGATGATCAGGATGACCTCGGCATGATCGCGCATTTCCGGCATCCGTTTGCTTGTGCCTTGCCATGTTCCGACAATGTACCCCAGGTCGGTAATGGGAACGCGCGTGGCTTCAGATAACGGGTGCGCCGTGCTGCAGGCCGGAACGACACTCACGAGCCATCCCAGAACCAAGAGCGCCCATGTTCTCATACGAGCCTCCTGCGCCTCCGTCCCGGCGGCAACGGAGAGACGACTGTTTCAAGCCGTTCGCTGCGATGAGTTCAATTCGCCCGTTCAGTGCGCACAATGAGCCAGGCAGGGGAATTCATCCACCCGAGATCACAGGCCGGATTTCGATCCGATCCTTGTCGGAGAGCATTTCATCTTCGGTGACCAACTCATCGCCGCGGATGACGAGGTGGGCTTCGACGACGAGATCGAGTTCTTTCAGCACATCTTTGGCGCGTCGCGGTCCTTTGATCTCGACGGTTCTCGAGGGGTGACTCAACTGCACTTGCATGGGCCGATGATAGGGCGGACGATTGCGAATTGCAATTCGCTGAATCGGTAGCGGGCCGTCGAAGACGGAAATTCGAGAATTCCGCCGTCAGCCTTGGTTCCGGAGATCTTCAAGTACCTTCAGAATCTCCGCTGGACGGGGCGGGCAGCCGGGGATACGCACATCGACCGGAATGTGGCGATCCACCGGACCGCTGACCGCATAACTTCCCTTGAAGAGTCCACAGTGGATGGCGCAGTCGCCGAGCGCGATGACCAATTTCGGGTCCGGCGTCTGTTTATGGACATCTTTCAATGCGCGCTCCATATTGATTGTGACCGGGCCGGTTACGATCAATGCATCGGCGTGCCGCGGCGAGGCCGCGATATGGACACCGAATCGCTCGATATCGTAGACCGGATTCGTCAAGGCGTTCATCTCCATTTCGCAGGCGTTGCAGGAACCGGTATCGACTTCACGAATGGTCAAGGATCGTCGAAAAGGGCGCGCCTTGGCACGCGATTCCGGCGGGGGAATGTCCGGCGCCTGCCGAGGTTCGGCATATTGGCCGGTCGCCACTCCGCTCTTCAGGCTTTTCTTCAATATGCGGAACATGGACGCCTCGTTTTCACTATTCGTCGGTCACTGACATTTCACATCCGATGTGCAGGTTGTTTGGTCTCATAGGTCATTGCCTGCATACGACAAATTAAAGCTCTTATTGATAAGCGGGAAATCGGGAATGATATTGCCCACGACGGCCCATTGGATGGCCGGCCAGTTCACGAAGGAGGGATCGCGAACCTTGCAACGATGAACGCGGCCCTGGTCTCCGGCCACGACGAAGTACAGGATTTCTCCCCGCCAGCCTTCCACCGCGGAAAAGGCCCACCGGCCCGGCGGAGGACAATCGGTCGGCGCGGAAAGGAGGTCGCCCGGCGGCATCCTGTGGCGTATTTCACGGATGAGCCGTATCGACTCGTGAATCTCGTCCACGCGCACCCGCAATCGCGCACGAACGTCTCCGTACCGGTACAGCATGACCTTGGGCGGTAGTTCATCATAGGCGGCGAAGGGACGATCCCGCCGCACGTCCTGATCGATGCCGGATGCCCGTCCGACCACTCCCACGACCGCATGATCCCAAGCGGTGCGTTCGGTGAGGATGCCGGTCGTCTCGAGGCGGTCCGTAAGCGAGGCGTTGGCGAAGATGATGGACTCCAGTTCTGAAAAATCCTTCTCGACGCCGAGGACCACGTTGACGACATCGTCCCATTGCCGAGCCGTCATGTCGCGCCTCACGCCGCCGACCGCGATGGTTTCCCTGAGGAACCTCGATCCGGTCAGCCGATCGTTGAGCTGCATGATTTGCTCCTTCATGCGGCTGCAATGAGCATGGGGAAGCGCATAGGCCGTGTCGTTGCAGATCGCCCCGACGTCTCCGAGATGGTTGTGCAGCCGTTCCAGTTCAAGCAAGAATGAGCGAAGATATCTGGCGCGCCGGGGCACGTCGATGTTCAGCAGCCGTTCCACGGCTTGGCAGTACGCGAGGCTGTGCCCGACCGTACTATCTCCGGACACGCGTTCTGCCAAAGGGACCGCCTCGGTGAGCCGCTGTTGCTCGAACAGCTTTTCCACTCCTCGGTGCTTCCAAAAGTGATGCACCTCCAACTGCATGATCGGTTCGCCCGCGACGGAAAAGCGGAAGTGCCCCGGCTCGATGATGCCGGCATGGATCGGACCGACCGGGACCTCGAAGACGCCTTCCCCTTCGATGTGCCCCGCGCGGTATTCCCCCTGTCGCCGCCCCAACGCCTGATTCCACGGAACGTCCTTCTTGAGCGGGTGACTGCCCTTGGGCCAGTGTTCGTGCCGCACGAGACGACGGAGATCCGGATGTCCCTTCGGAATTAATCCAAACAGGTCGCGAATCTCCCGCTCGTACCATTGCGCGGCATGGACGGATGGAGTGATGGATGTGAACAGGCGTTCGGACGCGGTGAGTTCTACGGTAAGCAGGACCCAAGGCTGTCGGCAGCCGATCGCGAACAGATACTGAAGCTCATACTTGTCTGCGATCGGACGGCAATCGACCGCGAGCAGCAGTGCCAGGCGGCCAAGCAGGGTTTCATGAAGGAACCGAACCAGGGGCAACACTTGTGACTGGCCGACGCGGTACCGTAACAGATCGTCTCCCAATGGAGCATCCGGGACGAGCTCGGGAAATCGTGCATGAACCTGGCGCTCGATTGTTGGACGTTGTGTCATGCGTCTCTCCCGCTAGCGATTCGCCAAGAGCAGGGATGCCATGTCCAAGAGCTGCCGTAACGGCGGCGGCAGAACCCAACAGAAGCCGACCAGCAGGGTTCCCAGCAGAACGGTTGGGACATGGCCCACCGACCATGGCTCACCGGAGTGGATCTCTTTGGATGCCGTGCCCCACACCATGCCGGTGAGGCGATAGAGGAAGCCGGCGAACGCGACGAGGCTGCACAGCAACAGCACCACGACGGGAAGCGTGGCCCCGGAAGTCGTCCATTCGCTTGGAAGACCCGAGGCTCCAAGCGCCGAGATGATCTGGAGCTCGCTGGCGAAGAGCGCAAAGGGAGGAAGCGCGGTCAACGCGAAACCCGCGATGATCAAACTGAGCGCGGACCAGGGCAACACGGTCGCGAGACCTTGGACCTGGTCCATTTCGACCGTCTTGAATCGTCGATGGATATTGCCCGCCGCGAAGAACGCCAGGGACTTGGCGAATGCGTGGTTGATCAAGTGGAACAGGCCGCCGAAGTTCCCGATGGTCCCGCCAACTCCGAACCCAACCATGGCCAGTCCTACCTGTTCGATGCTGGAGTACGCGAATAAGCGCTTATAATTGTGCTGTAGCAGCATGAAGAAGGCGGCGAGCGCGAAAGATACGAGGCCGAAGAGAGCCAATAAGCCGCCCGTGAATTCCGGGGCGACGGCTTGATCCACGATCCCGCGGCTTCGGAGTATCGCATACACGGCCACCGTCTCGAGCACGCCGGCCAACATGGCCGCCACCGGCGCCGGTGCTTCCGTATAGGCATCGGGCAGCCAACTGTGCATGGGGGCGAGTCCGGCCTTTGTCCCGTATCCGACGAAGAGAAACACAAAGGCCAATTTCAGGATATGAGGGTCCAACTGCGAGGCGACTTGTTGGAGCTGCGTGATGTTGAGCGCCGCACTGACATCGCCCAGCACGCGAAGGGACGAGTAATACATGAGCACGACACCGAAGAGGGCCAACGAGATGCCCACCGAACAGAGGATCAAGTATTTCCAGCCCGCTTCCAGTGATTCACGTCGGCGCCAGAAGGCGATGAGGAATGTCGTTGCCAAGGTGGTGGCTTCGATCGCCACCCATTGCACTCCCAGACTATTGGCCACCGTGGCGGCCACCATGGCGAAGATGAACATATGGAACAGGAAAAAGAAGACATTGAGCCGCTTGGCGGCAATGACCCCGCGCGCCACCTGCTCGTCCATGTAGGATCGCATGTAGAGGGAGCAGGCCAACCCGACAATGCCGATGATGAAGAGAATCACCGACGAGAGGGCGTCGATGTAGACCGCATCGCCGAAGGTGGTGACCGGGCCGCCGGCCAGGACGGTCCGGGTAATCGCCGTTTCGGCGAAGAGGAGGAGCAGGATGCTCATCACATTCGTCACGTGGAGCCGGCGTGAGCTTCCAACGAGCAGGCTCAGTCCTCCTGCGGACAGCGGGGCAAGAAACAGCACGCTTACGGCGATCGTCGTGGGGTCCCAGATCATTCCTTCAACTCGCTGAGGCGGGTCGTATCCACGCTGTCGAAGGCGTCTTGCAGGCGGTTGGTATAGATCCCGGCAATCAACGCGGCGACCAGCACATCGAAGAACACGCCCAATTCCACGATCAAAGGCATGCCGTAGGTTGCCGCGGTGGCGCCGAGAAAGAGCCCGTTTTCCATCACCAGGAAGGCGATCAACTGCGTCACGGCTTTTTGCCGCGCAATCATCGTGAAGAAGCCGATCAACACGATGGCCAGGGCGATGGCCAAGGAATCGCGGGTCAAGAGATATCCGAACGGGATGATCGGTTGCGTGATGAAGAACGCGACCATCACCAACGCACCGGAAATCAAGAGGCTGGCAGGCACGTTGATGTTCATCACCAGTTCACGGGTGACGTTCAACCGTTCGATCACACGCTTCAGCAGGCGAGGGATGACGATCACCTTCACCACCACCGTTAACGCCGCGGCGAGATAAATGTGCCGGATGCCCGTGAAGAAGGCGACCAACACGGCGGTCATGGCGAGAAACAAGGACTGTAACGCAAACAGATCCACGCAAGCCGAGAGCCGGCGTTGGGCGACAATCGCGAAGCAGGTCAGCAGGAGCAGGGCCGAACCCACGTCCACGAGCTGTGAAGCGGTATGGGGAGTGAGCCAGCTCATCGTCATCCGCGCAAAATGTAAAAGAACAGCAAGCCGAGGAGCGCGAGGATGAATGCGACCCCCAGGAGATCGGTGACGCGGAACAGACGCAGTTTCGCGAACATGCATTCGATCGTCCCGATGAGCACGGCGAGCAGCGCCACCTTGCCGAGGTACGCCGCCAGACCGATCGAGAGGCTCATCGGCGTCAGGACGGTCGCAATGCCCCAGGGGGCAAACACGTTCGCGATCAGCGTGAGGAACACCAACAGCTTCATGGCCGAGGCCCACTCGATCAGGGCGAGATGGCGGCCGGAATATTCCAGCACCATCGCCTCATGAATCATGGTGAGCTCGAGGTGCGTGGCCGGATTGTCCACGGGAACGCGGCCGGTTTCGGCGAGCGCCACGATAAAGAGGGCGGCGAGCGCCATCAAATGCGGCGAAGGATCGGTCGCGACGCCTTCAAGCAGGGCCGTCTTATGGACGATCGTGCTGAGATTCGTGGAGCCGGTCGTCAGGGCGATCGCGAAGATAGACATGATCATGGCTGGTTCGGTCAGGGACGCGACGATCGCTTCCCGGCTGCTACCCATCCCGCCGAAGGCGGATCCCGCATCGAGCCCCGCCAGGATCAGAAAAAAAGTCCCAAGGGCGAACAAATAGACGAGCGCGATGATGTTGCCGGCAAAGTTCAGCGGCATGTGAGACGCAAAGACGGGCACCAGAAGCCCGGCGGTGAGGGTGGAGGCAAAGACGATGTACGGCGTCGCCGTGAAGATCCACGAGGTCGTCGTTGAAACGACGGGTTCTTTGCGGAACAATTTCATCAAATCCGCGTACGGCTGGAACAGGCCGGCGCCACGCCGACACTGGAAGCGCGCCTTCACTTTGCGGATCACGGCGACTACGAGAGGCGAGACCGCCAGCAGCAGCACGACGTGACCGATGCTGAGCGCCATGGCGAGGAGGATCGGGTGATCGTTCGTCATGAGCTCACTCGCTACAACGCGAACAACAAGAGCACGACAAGCGTGACAAACATGTACGCCAGGTATAGATGCAGATTTCCCGCCTGAACGATCCGCAGTTGATCGGCCACCCGGTAGACTGCGGCGACGACCGGTTGATAGAGGAACCGTTCGAACAGCGGCTCGATATGGAATTCGAAGCGGCGGCGCTTGGCGAAGTAGCGGGATTCTTCCAGAAATTCCGTTTCGAGCTTGACGGTCGGTTGATAGATCGTGCCGAACACTCTCTTGATCGGCTGGACGAATCCCGTCGCCGTGTATTCCATCCGAGGCGAGAGATTGAGGCCGCAGCCCCAGGTTCTGGTGTATCGGCTGGTACGAAAGCCGCCGAGCAGCGACACGAGACCGAGTCCCAACAGGACACCGGCGGCGAGCACGATCGCGAGGGCGGGAGAGGACACACTGGAGAACTCCACGTTCACCGGTGTGAGCGCCCAGCCGTCGAGCGCCAGCATTTTGGTCGCAACCGATGCACCGGTCAGCACAACCGTCACGTGATCCAAGAGCGGGACGACAACCATCGGGGCGACACCGAGGGCGAGGCACAGAACGGCCAGGAAACCCATCGCCGCTCGCATCGAATACGGCACCTCTTCCGCATGCCGGGCATGAGGACTGCGCGGCAGAGCCAGAAACGAAATTCCAAATGCCTTGGCAAAGCAGGCGAGAGCCAGCACACCGGTGAGCGCAAGCATGGCGGCGGCCAGCGGGAGCATCAGCTTCACGAACAAAGAAGGCATTTGAAAGCTCAAGAAGAGGCTTTGAAAGACCAGCCATTCGCTGACGAATCCGTTGGTGGGCGGCAGCGCCGCGATCGACACGGCGCCGATGAGGAAGCACAGACCC
>DATFDJ010000089.1:0-3737 GCA_035252115.1 Nitrospira sp.
CTGCCATTGAGCTATGGCGCTTAAACTGATACTCCCACACCGATTCGCCAGATTCTAGATCATGGCTTTTCGTTGGCGGTCCCCATTTATGAATAATTTCCTCTTGATTCACTTTCCCAATGGAGCGATCTAGATATTCTACGTTGGGTGACGTACAGCCACTCATTAGGATGCTCAATCCAACTATAAAAAGCCATCCAGCATGAAAACCGAGAATAGAAGGGGACATCCTACTTACCCTGATGGTGGTCAGTAGCCAGTACGTTCACCGTGGTGGCGAGTCTCACACATAACGAGGGGCGAACGGGCGCCCAACCATCGCACTTTTCTATTCCTTCGAAACAGGAACGGGATGGAACGTCGAGCACGCGACTTGTGCCGAGGCTTACTTTCTTCACGCCCTTCAACAGCTGTAACAGCCGTTCCAGGCCTCATGCATTGCGGGTGGCGTCGATCGCTCGCTCGCCCGCAGCGGGGTCCCCACACCGGGCGGGGTGCGAGGCCGAGCGAGGATCGACGACAGGCCCCGCAAAAATGGAGGCGCGTTACGCCAGCACTTTCTTTTCCCCAATCTTGCCTTCAGTTCCCTTCCAAAGCCGAACGATATTGTCTTTGTGCTTGATCCAGATCAACAGGCTGACGATGAGCGCGAAGACGAGGAATTCCTGCCGCTGTTCGTTCACGATTGCGACGACCGGAAAGAGACCGAACGCGGCGAGCGCGCCGCCGGAGGAGTATCGCCAGATCGCCACCGCGCCCAACCAGATCATCAGCAGCAGGACGCCGATGGAGGGCGACAACCCGAGCACCGAGCCAAGTGCCGTAGCCACTCCCTTGCCGCCTTTGAAATTGAGGAACGGAGAAAAGACGTGTCCCAGGATCGGCGCGAGCGCCACGACCATGATGAACGATTCGACGGTGAGCCACTGCATCGCGGCCCAACCCATGACCCATCCCTTGCCCATGTCGCCGAGCAGCGTCAGGACGCCGGCCTTCGCGCCGGACACGCGCAGGACGTTCGTGAAACCCACGTTTTTGCTTCCGACCGTGCGGGGATCGGGAAGATCCAGCGCCTGTGACACCACGAGGCCGAAGGGGATGGCGCCCAGCAAGAAGCCGAGAATCGCCATGCCTATCCCTAAGAACGATTCGTCCATGGATTAGGAAAAGAGAAGACCGGAGTGCGTGCGGATGCACATGGCTACAAGCCTTTGGCGACGACCTGTTTCCAAAAACTCCACACATACTGTCCGCCCGAGACGTAGCCGAGGACCAGCGACAGGTACAAGGTCACGATGCCGGCCAGATGAAGATTGCCCAAATCGGCCAGATCGGTCCCTTCGAGAATCAACAGCGTGATGGCGACGACTTGCAACGCCATCTTATATTTCCCCGTGTTCTCCGCCGCGATGATCATGCCTTCCCCGGCGGCGATCGCGCGGACTCCCGTCACTGCGACCTCCCGCGCAATCACGAGGATGGCGATTAGCGCACTCACTCGGTCGACGTTGACCAACAAAATCAGGGCCGAAAGCACGAGCAGCTTGTCGGCGATGGGATCGAGCAACTTGCCGAGTTTGGTGACCTGGCCGGTGCGGCGGGCGACGTATCCGTCGAGGAGGTCGGACAGCGCGGCGATGACGAAGATCGCCGCGGCGCTCAACGAACGATCCGGCGTCGGAGTCACGAACAGGATGACGAAGATCGGAATGAGCAGAATGCGGATGAGCGTAATGAGATTGGGCAGATTGAGCGATTCCTGCCCGACGGCTCTCCATGCTGCCAGAACACGATTCATGATCGTACTTCCTTCACTTCTCTAACGTCTTACGCTTCACGCTTTACGTCTAACGCACACGACCTTCGCCGCTACACGATGCCGTTCTTCAAGAGATCATGCAAGTGAATCACGCCGGTGATCTTACGATCTCCCTCGGACACGACCAGAGTCGTGATCGAGTGGCGTTCCATGATTTCGACCGCCTTCGCAGCCAAGTCGTCGGGCCCGATGAGCTTGGGATTCCGTGACGCCAATTGACCGGCCGACATGGTGTGGAAATCTTCGCCGCGCTGGAGCGACCGCCGGATGTCGCCGTCGGTGATCACGCCGACCAGCATCTTCGCGCGATTCACCACCGTCGTCATGCCGAGCTTCTTCGCGGACATTTCGAGAATCGCGTCCGTTCCGGTGACCGACTCTTCAACCACCGGGATGTCGCCGCCTGCATGCATCAGATCCTTGACCCTGACCAAGAGGCGGCGCCCCAGCGTCCCGCCCGGATGAAACTGCGCGAAATCTTCTTCCTTGATTCCGCGCTTCTGCAGCAACGCAACGGCTAGCGCGTCGCCCATGGCCATGGTCGCTGTGGTACTGGCGGTCGGAGCCAGTCCCATCGGACAGGCTTCCTCGGACACGGATACATCCAATGCCACGTCGCTGTTCTTGGCCAATGTGGACGTCAGGCGTCCGGTCAGGGCCACCACCGGAATGCCGAGACGTTCGACGTAGGGAAGCAGTTGGAGAATCTCTTGGGTTTCGCCGCTGTTGGACACGGCGATCAGGACATCGCGGCGGCCCAGCATGCCGAGATCGCCGTGGATGCCTTCCGCCGGGTGCAGGAAGAAGGCCGGGGTACCGGTGCTGGCCAGGGTCGCGGCAATCTTCTGACCCACCAGCCCCGATTTTCCCATACCGGAAACCACGACCTTCCCCTTACACGCGAAGAGAAGATCGACCGCACGAGTAAATCCTTCATCGAGCCGCTCGATGAGGGCTTGGACCGCCTTGGCCTCGATGGTCAGCACACGCTTGCCTTCATCGAGGCTTCCGACCAACTTTCCCGGCGCCGCCGTGGAACGGCTGGACCGATTCAGTTTCTCGGCTTTGCTGCGTCGCATATTCGCATGACTCGTTCGAGGAGCGATTTCAATTGATGAAGCGGCACCATGTTCGGTCCGTCGGAGAGGGCTTCATCCGGGTTCGGATGCACTTCCATGAAAAAACCATCGACACCGGCGCCCGCCGCGGCGCAGGCAAGTGGTTCCACGAATTCCCGCTGGCCGCTCGATTTCGTCCCACCGCCGCCCGGCAACTGCACGCTGTGCGTGGCATCGAACACCACCGGATAGCCGAAGCTTCGCATGATGGGGAAGGAACGCATATCGACCACCAGGTTGTTGTAGCCGAACGACGAGCCGCGCTCGGTCAACACGATGCGCCGGTTGCCGCATTCCTCCAGCTTCTTCACCGCATTGCCCATTTCTACGGGCGAGAGAAACTGCCCCTTCTTGACGTTCACGACCTTCCCGGTCTCGGCCGCGGCGATCAGCAGATCGGTTTGCCGGCACAGAAACGCGGGGATCTGCAAGACATCCACGACCCGTCCCGCTTCAGTGGCCTGCTCTTCCGTGTGCACGTCGGTCAGGACCGGCACTCCGATTTCTTTCTTCACCTTTGCCAGTATCTCGAGTCCCTTTTCGAGACCGGGACCGCGGAAGGACGTGATCGATGTGCGATTGGCCTTGTCGTAGGAGGACTTGAACACGTAGGGAATGGCCAGCGACCGCGCGATCTCGGCAATCCGCCCGGCCGTGTCCATGACAAGCCGTTCACTCTCGATGACACAAGGCCCGGCAATGAGAAAGGGCTTCTGCCCCTGCCCGGCCTTGAAGGACCCGATGTCGACGAGCGTCGGCATTCTCTAAACCCAGGGTGTGTCTTCAGCCTTCAGCCTTCA
>DATFDJ010000090.1:0-9405 GCA_035252115.1 Nitrospira sp.
CGAGAACAAAGAGCGAAACGGGCAGAAGGCCGTAGCCCCATGGTTTCAGTTATTGATCGACCCTGTGCCGAAAGTGTGAGGGGCGGGGCGGCAGCGGACGGACCCGGTTCCCGAGTATCATGCTGAGTGGAGAAACGGCGACTAATATGAGCCAGCGTACAAAGGCCCTTCGAGACGGAAGGGCCTTTTTTCTGTGCGTAGGCCTGTCGATGGGAGCGCTCATGGCGCCGTACGCCGTTTCGGTGAGCGGCGCGGATCAAAACGGTATGACGGCGGAGGAGGCGGCCCAACTCGGCGAGGAATTCGGGGTCGTGGTCGGCGAGGTCGATGAAGAGATTCAGAAAGAGCTCAAGCTCTATCGGCCGCAGGGTGTCGCCGTGTTCGAAGTGATCGGGAACTCGCGGGCGGACTACGCAGGCATCAAAGTCAAGTCCGTCATCAAGGAAATCGACAAGACCGAGATCAAGAACATGATCGAGTTCGGGCGGGCGATCAAAAAGGCCATGAAGGAATGCAACTTTACGGTCGGCACCTACGAACCGGCGGATCCCGGAGATCCGGTCGGGTGGGGCGTGAACTTTCACTTCGTGGGCTGCAAGCGAGACTAGCGAAACGGCGTGAGGCGTGATGCGTGAGGCGATGGGATACGGTCGGTGGCCGCGGCCGGGACGGCGCACAGTCGCCGCGGTGTGTGTCCTGCTGACCGTGGGGCTCGCAGGCCTCTACCATGAGCGCGCTGTGGCCCAAAAGGCGGACGGCCAGGCGCCGGATGGCTGGATTGAGGAAATCGAAAAAATCTTCATCCGATCCGAAGACTGCAAGCAGTGCCATGATCGCCACTACGAGGAGTGGAAAGGCGCACGAGAGCAGACGCCCGATCTGAAAACCTTCGGTCGGGTCGATGCGGCTCTCCTCCACGGCACGTCGCTGGAGTCGCCGGTCTTTCGCACGGTGCTCGGCGTCTGGCTGCAAACGAACCCGACCGCGGAAGAACGCACCCGGTGTCTCTCCTGCCATGTTCCGTCGACGACGGTGTTCCCGCAATACACCGACAAGGTCGTGTCGGAGGTGTTGGCGGGCAAGCCGCAGATCGAGGGAATCGGTTGTGCCTCCTGTCATTTGATCAAGTCGGTGGAACACACGACCGCTCCACCCCCCACGTTCAAGATCGAGCCCGGCAGTACCATGCGGGGTCCCTATGCCGACCCGGAAGAGAACCTGGTCCATCCGGCTGCGCAGTCGGAGCTCTACAGAGGGGCCAACTACTGCGCCTCCTGCCACTTCGACAAGGTCAAGGATGTGACGCAAAAAGACCTGCCGGGCGAGATTCTCCAGGGCACGATCTGCCAGGACTGCCACATGGAGCCTTCGACCGGAAGCTCGACCTCGAAACGCGGCGCGATGACGCGCTCGATCGGACGTCACTGGTTCCGTGGCGTGGTCATTCCGGGGACGTTGCTCAAGAACCGCAATTTGCAGGCGGAATGGATGCCGCGCATCGATATCGAGTCGCAGAAATCCTCCGCCAAGGTGGATGGAACGGTGTTGGTCAAAATCGGCAGCCTCCCGCACAGCTTTCCGGACGGCGATCCCGTCCTCAAGCAATTCTTCCTGACCATCAGCGTGAAGGACGCGAAGGGAACAGTGCTGGCGCAGGAGACGCAACACTTCGGTCTGCCCTACGACAAGATCCTGCGCGGGCCGATTCCCGATCCCTTCATCAAAGGCGGCAATACGAGAAAAGTGCCGTTCTCGCTGGCCCTGCCTTCGGGCGCGGACCCGGCCCTGGTGGAGGCCGTGCTGAACTACACGCTGATTCCGATTCCGGAGCCGGCGCTCAAAGAGAAGTATCTGGCGACGCTCTCCGACGACAAAGCGAAAGACAACGCGAAGAAGATTCTGGACGAATATACTCAACCGCGCATGCTGACATACCGCGCGAAGAACCTTTGATGCAGTGACGGGTGACGAGTGGCGGGTGACGAGTTCAAGCAGCCAGTGAACCGAAGAGAGGCCCTGCTGACAATCGGCAAGCGCTGGCGCCTACTCATGGGGTTGCCGGTCCTGATATTGGCGGCGCTTATGTTCTCCTTTGCCGGTTCACCCTCGGCGCAGGACGGCAAGTCTCCGCTCGCCATCGAGAAGGCGTTTCCGAACTCCAGCAAATGTAAGCGCTGCCATGAGCGGGTGTTCGAAGAATGGGAAACCTCGCCGCTGTCGCGGTCCATTCATTCACCGGCCTTTCGCGCCGCCCTCGACGCCTTTCTGGCCTCGCCGGCCGGAAAAGACAAGGCGCTCTGCTTCCGCTGCCATGCGCCGCATATCCGCGAATTCCAAGACCACGCGCAGCTCTTCATCGATCAAGCGAAGTCGGGCGATCCTCAGATCGACGGCGTCGCCTGTACGCAATGCCATCTCATCAAACAAGTGGATCGGACGAAACAGCCGCCCGAGCCGAAATACGAAGCGCCGGGCACCAAGATGTTGTACGGACCCTATAAAGACTACGCGCAAAACTTGGCGCACCAGTCGATGGAGCTGGGCCTCTTTCGCAAGTCGGACCTGTGTCTGAACTGCCATCAGTCCGTGCCGGCGGGGGCCAATCTCGGCAAGAGCAACGACCTGCTGGGAAATTGGGACCAAAGCAAAGCGGTCAAGTCCGGCAAGGAATGCCAGACCTGTCACATGCCGGAGCAGACCGGCGAATCCGCCAACGGAGAAAAAAAACGCACGGTCGCCAACCACACCTTTCCGGGCCGCATCGGGAAGCTCCGTCAGGAAGCGGCCAAACTCGAAGTGGAGACGAAAGTGGAGGGCGACAAGACGACCGTCGTGGTGAAGGTCCACAGCCTTGTCCCGCACAATCTGCCGACGACGCATCCCGCCTGGGCCAGCGTCGTGCTCGACCTGTCCATCAAGGGAAAAAACCTCAAGACCGTCTTTTCCGACAAGCGGATCTACGGCCGTGTCTATCAGGATGCCAAGGGTCAGAAGACGAATTTCGACTTCGAGGCCGTCAAAGTGGTCGACGATACGGTCTTGAAGCCGGAAGAGGTGCGCGTCGAAACGTTCACATTTCCCACCCCGAAAGATACGAAGACCTTCGACGTTGAGGCGACGCTGAGCTATGCCCCGGTCACCGGTCCCGAGGCCTTCCTCCAGCGGATCGAAGCCGAGTCGTCCAAGGGTTCTCAAGATCCCCTGTTCCAGCCCATCGAGATCGTCAAATACAGCGAAAATATTCCCTTGAATAAATAGCCGAGGCCACAGGTTCCGGCTCAAGAATGAACCACGGTGTTCCCCTTGAAGTTGGGTAGGGGTAAGACCCGTGGCAGCGGATGGGTAGCGGGTAGTACGCTGGTCCCATGCGCTTGACCGGTGTCTCAGTGATCGTCGTCGGAGCGGGCTTGGCCGGCTTGACGGCTGCGGCGCGGCTGAGCCGGGAAGGGGCCAAGGTGACGGTCATCGAGGCCAGGCCGCGTGCCGGCGGCCGGGTGCTCACACTGCGCAATTCGTTCGCGGAAGGACAGCATGCCGAAGCCGGGGGGGATTTCATCGATGAAGGACAAGAAGAGATCATCGCTCTGGTCCAGCAGTACGGATTGACGCTGCGCCGCGTCCTGCGTCGCGGATTTTCCTTCGTACGCCAGGAGAGATCCGGCCGTCCTCACGATCGGCCCATTCCCGGGGCGTCGGCTTGGAGCAAAATTGAACGACTCGCCGAGCCGCTCGTGCAGTCTTATCGACGCCAAGGCCAACGATGGGATACGGCGTTCGTTCGGAAACTGGGCGGCCAATCGATTGCGCAATGGTTGGATCGGGTCGAGGCCGACGACGAGGTGTGGGCCATCGTCCGTGGGCTTCGCGGGTTCTTTCTGGCCGATCCCGAAGATCTTTCGCTGCTGGTCCTGATCGATCAACTGGCCTCGGATGCGCCGGGCAGGCGGGGCATCTACCGTATCGAAGGCGGGAACGATCGCCTGCCGGACGCCCTGGCCGCAAAGCTGGAAGAGGCGATTCACTTCAATACCGCGGCGATGTCGTTACGCCATGACCGGACCTCGGTCCGCGTCACCGTGCGGACTGCGGGGGGCGGCCAATCGGTTCTCAAGGCCGATGCGGCCATTCTGGCCGTCCCGGCTGTCACGCTGCGCGCCGTGCCGATCCAGCCCGCGTTGCCGGACGACCAGGCCAAAGCCATCGCCTGTCTGAAGTACGGGCGAGTCACGAAAAGTCTCCTGCAATTTGGCCGCCGTTTCTGGAAGAGGAAGGGCCGCCCGTTGGCCTATGGAAGCGATGCGCCGACCGGAGCCCTGTGGGATGCCAATGAAGAACAAGGCGGACGGCCCGGCATTCTGACGTTGATGGCGGGCGGACAAGCGAGCGAGGACAGTCGCAAGATCGTGGCTCAACACGGTGTCGACGGATTGGTCCGGCAGTTGGAATGGCTCGGATCGTCGGGTGCCGATCTGCTGCACGCCCATCTGGTGACGTGGGAAGATGATCCCTGGGCCGGCGGCGGCTATGCGTATTTTGATCCGGGTTTCGATCCGGCGTGGCGCGACTGGCTGGCCCGACGATACGGCCGTCTCTTCTTTGCGGGGGAGCATACGAGCGTCAAGTGGCAGGGATATATGAACGGAGCGGTCGAAAGCGGCATCCGGGCGGCGGAGGAAGTGGCGGCGCAGGTACCGAGGAGACGTAAAGCGTGAAACGTCGTTCGTGAAGCGTGAAGCGATAAAAAGCGTGAAACGTATCTCGTGAAGTGTGAAGCGCAAGAGTTTCGCGTTGCGTGTTTCGAGTTTCTATTCTCGCAACCCGGAACACGAAACTCGGAACACGAAAAAGGACCACGAGAGACGAGCGACGCTTCACGAGATACGGTTCTTATTCGAAAACAATCCTTGAGCCCGGCGATTTCATCTTGAAAATTTGCAGCGCGCTGTAGATGCCCTTCGCCGGGTGGTTCAAGATCAGGCGGGAATTGGTGATGTGAGTGTCGATCAATTCATACTGTCCGCCGCTGTAATAGAGATCGCAATCGTCGATGTGGCAATTCTTATACACATGATTGTCCAGCCCGAGCGTCGCCTTGCTGAACGTCCGGCCTTCGATCACGATGTAATTGGGTTCCAGCCCCATTGCGGGTTTCTCCGCGGAGGACTATAACAAAGTCTTCAGAGCCCGGCAATGCAGAAGAAGCGACGGATTACCGCGTGGGCGGCTCCGCCTTGAGGAGCTTCTGAGCGAATTTTTTCGGAACATCGAACGCCACGCGGAGCTGCACGGCCCAGTATTTCTGGACGAGTCCGCCACGATCCACCGGTTGGTCCGACTCCATATACGTACTCAGCTCATAGGAACGCCACCGGAAGGCGACTCCAAGGATCCAGTCCAACTCGGATGGCCGAGCCTGGTTGCTGGCTTGACGATCGGTGAACATATTCACATCGCCAAAGACCACGACTCGTTCTTTATAGAGGTCGAGGTCGAAATGCGCCACATACCGAAACAGAGCGCGTCCGGTATTGTCCGGGCGCGCAAAGTACTCGTGGTTGTAGAACAGCCAGCCCGGCCCGATATAGGCGGTCAGGTGTTGATTGGGCAAGACCCGTCTCCACCATGGCCAGTCGCGTTCGGTATTGAATCGATATGTCAGCAGCGTGTCCGCGTAGATCTGCTGCAACCCGCTTTTGTCGAGAGGTTTGTCTCGCTCAAGTTGAACCCGCCAGCCGAAACGATCCTGAGCCATGAGCCCGGTCAGTCCATAGGTGTCGTCCCACTCGCTAAGCTCAATCCAGCCGGTCTTTCGGTCTGAAAAGAAATTCTGATCCGTATAGAACGTGAGGTACTGCTTATACAGGTCGGTTTCCAAGTGCAGCATATAGCGCATGCCGACGAGCCCCGTGTTGTCCGGGCGCGCGGCAAAGGTGGGGTTGTACACAAATGCCGAACTGAGAAAATAGCCGCCGAACAAGGTTTCTTCCTCTTCGCGCCCATTGCCGTCGCCTTTTTTCTCTGCTTCGAGTGAAGGGAGAGGACGCCCATATTTTTCCAACGCATAGACCGGGGCCTCACCGGTTCCAAACAGGATACCGAGGAGAAATAGGATTCCAGTTAGAACGCCGTAGACCATTCGAGGGTTTGCACAGCCGCGTAGAACACGGAAGGACCCACATCTGATGTGAATTTGAACAATCTGGAACTGCACAGAACACCTCTCCGTCCCGCCTGGAACGGAGAGGAGACTGAAGTTAGAGCTGGCGGAGATAAGCCCGGAATTCCAGCCTACCCGGCTCCACGCAGAACGCCGCCGTAGGTGTAATCGAAAATATTCTTATGTCGCTCGTACTGCTTGGATCCATAGGATGGCGCCACCCCGTCTGCGCCTTCAACGGTTTCAATCACCGACAAAAACTATGCTGCTCGTACATCAATCGCCGCACGCCGTCAAGTGAATTTTCGCCTCACGAGACAAAAACATTTCAGCCGAAGGTGCAGACGTTCCCGATCCGGATCGGCCTACCGGTGAGTTGTTTCACCGTCCCAGACAGCTCTCGAAGATCTCATCACAATGGTCGTATTCGACTGCATCCTCGGGTACCGATCGGTACTGGACTCCGGTGACCACCTCATTGTCGAGCCGCAGAAAGGCCCAGCAGCCATGGTGAATACGTGCAAAGCTGCTCTTTGACACGGGGAAGGACTCTTCGAACTGCGACGCCTCCTTATAGTATTTCAATTCCGTGGCTTCGCCGACCATCCGTACCTCCGGTTGGATTCCCACACAGCTCATGAGCTCATTCCGGGTTTTCCCGATCAATGCCTTCTGGGTCTGGGACGGAGGGGAGTCTGTCGGTGCTGTGGCGCAGGCAGTCATTCGTAGACAACTCAGGATGATCAGAACGCCGAGGAACAGGATTCTCGATGCGTTCGTCGAAATGGAAGGTATTTGGTTCATGAGGCGGCCGGCTCAGATTCTTGATTATACTCCCGCTTACCACATTCCACGCTTGCTTTGAAAGCAGGCGGAAGTAGATGCGGAAGAGACGCATAGACATGATGCTAAAGCGTGATCTGTGAAGGGTGCGCCCTTCTTCCGGAGGGCGTGATTTTCCAGCGCAGAACGCGGTATTCTTCTGCGCGAACGGCGATAATCAGACGACGTTAGTCAACACACACGTCAATGGAACGACCCCTGCAGGTCTTGAACGAACTCGAGCGTGATGGTGTTCTCGGCCGGTATGCGATCGGCTGCGCCATGGGTGCCACGTTTTATATCGAACCACTCCTCACGTTCGATCTGAACATCATTGTGCTGCCGGAGACGAAAGGTGGATTACTGACCCTGACCTCGCTCTATGCGGCGCTGCATGGCAAAGGCTACACGGAAGAGGGTGACTGCGTGATGATTGAAGGAGTGCCGGTGCAGTTCCTTCCTGCCTATAACCCGCTCTTGGAAGAGGCGCTGCGAGAAGCGCATGAGATGCCCTATCAGGCAACCTCTACAAGAGTTCTCCGTGTCTTAATGGCGATTTGTCTCCAGACCGGTCGAGCCAAGGATCGTGAACATGTGCGGATTCTGCGAGAACAGGCTTCGTTGGACGAGGAGTATTTCGGCGCGATCCTCCGTCGACATCAATTGGAAGGGAAATGGAAAGAGTGGATCGCCTAAGGCCTGAGATTGAAAAACTCTTTCAGGCGAAGGAACGACGCCGGGCACGGCTTGCAGCCTTGCCGTTCCCCGAGAAGGTCCGTGTCGTCGTCCGGATGCAGGAGATGGCCGCTCCTCTGTTGCGGGCGCGCGGTAAACAAGTACGAATCTGGAAGTTGGGCGACTGAAACTTTCTGTCGCCGGCAGTACAACGCCGCATTCGCGCTTCCCGTCGGTCGTTCAGAGCTAAACCTCAGCGTTTCTTGCCCCGAATCGAGAGCGTGATTTCCACCAGGGAAACGGGTATTCTTCGACAGACTATCATTGCATAGATCATCATCGCCGGCATGAGTCAGCCCGAAGCTTTCTCTCGTATCCAGATCGATCGAGCCCTCGCCGATAGCGGGTGGAATCTGCTCGACTCCCGGCAAGTCCGCTTCGAACTACATGGTCAGAGTGGCCGCGCAGATTATGTGCTCAGCGGACAACATGGCCCTCTCTGTGTCTTGGAAGCCAAGCGTCCGGACTTCGATCCTTACGACGCCAAAGAACAGGCGCGCGGCTATGCCGAGAATCTCAAAGCCCCCTTCATCATTCTCTCGAACGGCACCGTTCACTATTTCTGGAACTATGCCCGCGCAGACCAACGAGACGCGTATCGGATCGAACGGCTTCCATCGCCGACCGATCTGGAACGGCTGCGTCTCAAAAATTTACAGCCGCCTCGTCCGCTCAGCAGCGAAACGATCAAGCCGGACTATCTGCGATCGTTCAACCCGGACATTACAGTTCGTGGCTATCAAATCAATGCACTCAATATGATTGCCAAACAGTTCGATGGTATAGACCGCCGCAAGTTTCTGCTCGAAATGGCCACCGGCACGGGCAAGACGCTCCTCTGCGCGGCCCTCATTCGACGGTTTCTCCAGACTCGCAATGCCGAACGCGTCTTATTTATTGTGGATCGCATCGAGTTGGCCAAGCAGACAATGGAGGAGTTCAACGTGATCCTCCGTGAGTATAAGCCAGTCGTCTTCAAGGCAGCCCGCAGAAATCCCATGGAACTGCTCGGGTCCAGCGTCGTCGTGGCCACCATCCAATCGCTGCTGGTGGACCGGCGGTTTCGCACGGAATTTACACCGTTTCATTTCGACTTGGTCGTGAACGATGAGGCCCACCGATCCATCTATGGAGACGCGCGCGAGGTCGTGCAGTTCTTCCAGGCGACTCGAATCGGACTGACGGCCACGCCCAAGGCCTATCTCAGGAACATCAACATTGAGCAATTGGCTGAGGAGAATCCAAAGGCTTTGGAAGCGCGACAACTGCGAGATACCTATCATTACTTCGGATGCGAACCCGGGCAGCCGACATTTCGCTATGACATCGTGGATGCGGTCCAGGACCCGGAAGGCCCGTTTCTGTGTTTGCCAAAAATCTTCGATATCAAATCCAACATCACGACTCAGGCGCTCTCGGACAAGGGTTGGGCCGTCACGATCGACGAGCGAGAAGAGAACTACAAGATCAGCGACCTGGAGCGGAAGATTTTCACGCCGGCTAGCAATCGCTTGATCTGCGAAAAATTTCTCGAACATGCGCAGAAAGACCCAGAAGGTAAGCTGGGCCGCTCGATCGTGTTTGCCGTCAACCAAACCCACGCGACCTCGCTGACCAAAATCCTGAACGAATTGCAGCCGGGTCTGGCCGTCACGATTACCTCGCGCATTCCCGACGCATCCGATATCGCC
>DATFDJ010000091.1:0-3836 GCA_035252115.1 Nitrospira sp.
ACGTGGGAAAAGTATCTTGAGTCCTTGACAAATGACCCAAAGGGGCACATAAGACGATCATGCGTGGAATATCTGGAACCCACCGAGCGTTTGGCATACTGGTCATTCTATTCGTGTTGGGTGGCCTCTGTTGGCTGGACATTCTCGATTTCACCGACGATATTCAGGCGTCTCACCTTTTGATTTTTGAAGAGCAAGGCGTTGAACCAGAAGACGTCCGAGACGATCTCTCAACTGCGTTTTACGCGGCGGCGGCCATGTGGTGGGCTTGCTTGCTCATCGCTTCATTGCAGGGTAAGGTCAAAGGACGCGTCGCATTGATCACACTGCAGTCAAATCGCC
Organism: Nitrospira sp.; assembly: GCA_035252115.1. Classification (GTDB taxonomy): domain Bacteria; phylum Nitrospirota; class Nitrospiria; order Nitrospirales; family Nitrospiraceae; genus Nitrospira_C. Next base: position 343 of record DATFDJ010000091.1, read on the forward strand.
CGCTCTATCAGCATCTGTGTACCTACCGAATTTGATCTTCTCTCCCCCGGAAGCGCAGTGCCTTTTCCGATCCTTCATCATTAATCACTGACCATTTCGTTGAGCTAAACATATCCGTCAGTCGGTGCCCTGAGTGATTCGCGTTTCATGTGATGTGATCGTCCAAGATTACTTGTGGTCTGGAGGCATTCGGAAGCATAGGGATTTCGAGGGGTCGGCGAGTCACGGTAAGGGAGGGCGCGTATGCATCAAATAGTCTCCATCGCTCTTCAAAGGCCGTATACCTTCGTAGTGCTGGCTATCCTCATTCTCGTGTTTGGAGCGATGTCCGTTCGCGAGGCGCCGACTGACATCTTTCCCGTCATCCAAATTCCCGTCAGCTCCGTGGTCTGGATGTACGACGGCTTAATGCCGCAGGATGTCGAGGGCCGTATCACGTATGTGTTCGAACGTTTCCTGACGCAGACCGTCGAAGGCATCAAGTACATCTGGAGCAATTCCTTATTCGGCAATTCCATCATTAATATTTATCTTCAGGATGGAGTCGACCTGGCCGGAAGTGAAGCGGATATCGCGGCCATTGCTCAAACCACCGTCAAGGCACTCCCGCCGGATATTAACGCGCCGATGGTGATGCGGTTGTTCCCTTCACAAGTGCCGGTGGCCACATTGCAAATCACATCCGATACGCTGACACCGGCGGAGCTCTACAACCTCAGCATCATGCGAATCCGACCTTTGCTCGTCACGATACCGGGGGCAATCCTGCCGCATCCTTACGGGGGTCAGGACATGCAGGTCACGATTAACCTCGATCAGCACAAATTGCTCGCCCGCCATCTCACTCCTGCAGACATCCACAAGGCCCTTGACAGGCAGAATCTGGTGCTGCCCGGAGGGGACATCAAGATTCGGTCGACCGATTGGATCGTCCTGACGAACGCGCAGCCGCTGAAAATCGAGGAATTCGATGATATCCCGATTAAGAAGGAAGGCAACGCTTGGATCCATCTGCGCGATATCGGCGTCGTGCGACTCGCCGGCCGGGTGCAAACGAATTCGGTTCTGGTAGAAGGTCAGCAGGCCGTCATTCTGGTCGTGATGAAAAGCAGCGAAGCATCGACCCTGGAGGTAGTGGACGGAATCAAAGACATGATCCCGCGCATTGAGAAGGTCGTACCCAACGATGTGAAGGTAAAACTGCTCGTCGACGCCTCGGGCTTCGTGAAAGATGCGATCAGGGATGTCGTGTACGAAATGGTGATCGCATCCGCGCTGGTAGGCCTCATCGTGCTGGTGCTCCTCGGTTCCTGGCGGCCGACGGTGATTGTTGCGACTTCGATTCCGCTCTCCATCCTCAGTTCACTCACCGGACTGCACCTTCTCGGACAGTCGATCAACATCATGACTCTGGGCGGTTTGGCGCTGGCCGTCGGTATTCTCGTCGACAACGCGGCCGTGATGATTGAGAATATCGACACTCATCTGGCCACTGGTAAGCGGTTGGAGACCGCGATCCTCGACGCCGCCAATCAAATTCTTCTCCCCACGTTCGTCGCCACGTTGGCCATCGCGATCGTCTGGATCCCGCTGTTCCACCTGAGCGGTATGTCCGGCTGGGTGTTCCCCCCAATGGCGGAGGCGGTGATCTTTGCGATGCTCGCTTCCTTCGTATTGACGTACACGCTGGTGCCGACCATGGCGAAATATATTCTGAAGACTCATGAGGCGCCGCTATTGCCGGCGCACAAGCCGCCTCCACTCTTCACCCGCTTCTGGCTGGGATTTCAGCGTCGCTTCGATCAGTTCCGTGAACGCTACCATGCGCAGCTCGAACACGTGATGGCCCGTCGAGTGCGCTTCGTCGGCGTTTCCTTGGCGCTGGCGGTCGGCTCCCTCATCCTTTTTTACTGCAACGGGCACGAGTTCTTTCCCGAGATCAGATCGGATACGTTACAGCTGCACATGCGGGCGCCGCTCGGTACGCGTATCGAGGCGTCCGGTCGTATCGCCTCCCTGCTCTCGGAAGACATCGAAGAGCTGCTGCCGGGTCAGGTCGAAAATATCGTCAGCAATTGCGGAATACCGGTCGGAGCTCATAATCTTGCTTTCATTCCCACGCCGACGATCGGCACCCAGGATTGCGATCTCACGATCATCTTAAAGAATGACAAATCTCCGGTGTGGGAGTATCGCCGGATTCTCCGTCAGGGCTTGACCGAGCTCTATCCAGGAACGGAATTCACCTTCCAGCCGGCCGATCTGACCGCAAAGATTCTGAATTTCGGTTCGCTGGCGCCGATTGACGTGCAGATCAACGGCCCGGAAATGTATGCCAACTATGATTTCGCTCGCAAATTGGCTGGGAATTTTCGTCAGATCCCCGGCGCAAGCGATGTGGTGATCCAACAGCCGATGGGTATGCCGACCCTGCTCGCCGAAGCCGATCGCGACTTTGCGCTCGGCTTGAACCTGGATCAGACGGATTTTGGCAATAACGTCCTCGTGACGACCGCCGGCAGCCAGCAGGTCGACCAGAAATACTGGCTGGACCGCGAGACCGGCATGTCATACCGGATCAACGTCTATACACCACAGCCGCAGCTCACAAGCATCACAGATCTCATGACTGTCCCGATCACGCGCGAACATCCGGACTCCTCGGAAAAAAACCATAACGCTAATAATGTGCAATTGCTCGGCAACTTGGCCAAGCTCTCAGCCATCGGCACACCCGGCGCCATTGCGCACGGTAACATCATGCCGCTCATTGACATCTATGTGTCCGCCGAAGGACGCGATCTCGGATCTGTCCTTGCGGATGTCGAAACGGTCGTCAAAGAAATGGAAAACGAACTGCCCCGCAGTGCCTCGATCGAAATCCACGGCCAGGCTCAAGTGATGCGTCACGCGCTTGCCGACATGCTCGTCGGCCTCGTGGCCGCAATTGTGCTCGTGTATCTCCTTATGGTGGTCAATTTCCAATCCTGGCTCGATCCCTTCATCATCATTACAGCGTTGATCGGGGCCTTAGCCGGCATCGCATGGTCATTGTTCGTGACCCAGACGAATATCTCGGTGCCGGCCCTGATGGGCGCCATCATGACGATGGGCACGGCGACTGCCAACTCGATCTTGCTCGTCTCTTACGCCCGTGAGCGGCTCGCGGAACACGGCGACGCGCTCCAAGCCGCCGTCGAAGCCGGCGCGGCCCGCCTCCGTCCGGTGCTCATGACCGCCGCGGCCATGATCATCGGAATGGTCCCTATGGCGACGGGGTATTCCCAGAATGCACCACTGGGCCGTGCCGTCATGGGCGGCTTGTTGGTGGCCACCGTTTTCACGCTGTTTTTCGTGCCATGCGTGTACGCGATCATCTACGAGAGGCGCGCCGCTCGCCAAAAAGAGAGGGCCGAACTATGCTGAAAGCCATGAGTGGAAGACGCGTTGTCTTCCGAACTATGCTGAAAGCCATGAGTGGAAGACGCGTTGTC
>DATFDJ010000092.1:0-26734 GCA_035252115.1 Nitrospira sp.
GACGACGTTGCCGCGCGACTTCGACATCTTTTGGTTGTCCTCGCCCAGCACGATGCCTTGATGCACCAGCTTTTTGAACGGCTCGGGCGTGCTGACGGCACCGATGTCGTAGAGGACCTTGTGCCAAAAGCGGGAATAGAGCAGATGCAGCACCGCATGCTCGCTGCCCCCGATGTAGAGATCGACCGGCATCCAATAGCGTTCCTTCGCGGGATCGACGAGCTGCTTGGCGTTTCTCGGATCGATGAACCGCAAATAATACCAGCAGGACCCGGCCCATTGCGGCATCGTGTTGGTTTCACGCCTGGCCGGTTTGCCGGTCGCCGGGTCGGTCGTGAGAAGCCAGTCTTCCAAATTCGCCAACGGGCTTTCACCGGTGCCGGACGGCTTGAAGTTATTCGTTTCCGGTAAGACCAGCGGCAACTGCTCCTCCGGAAGCGGCTTGGCCTCCCCTTCGACCCACAGGATCGGAAAGGGCTCGCCCCAATAGCGCTGACGGGCAAAAAGCCAATCGCGCAGCTTATAATTGATCGATTTCCGACCTTTCTTCCGGGACTCCAACCAAGCGCTGATCTTGGGAATCGCTTCGATCGGCTTGAGTCCATCGATCGAGAACGAGCCGTCGGGCGACGTGCTGTTGATTACCAAACCCCTCTCGGTATCTTCATACGCTTCTTTCTCGACTGCGCCACCCGCGATCACTTCACGAATCGGAAGATCGTGCGCCTTGGCGAAGGCCCAGTCGCGCGCGTCATGGGCGGGAACCGCCATGATCGCGCCGGTGCCGTAGCCCATCAGCACATAATCGGCGACCCAAATCGGGAGCGCTTCCCCGTTGACCGGATTGATCGCACGGCCGCCGGTGAACACGCCGGTTTTGTCCTTGTCGAGCTCCTGGCGCTGCAAGTCGCTCTTCTTGGCGGCCGCTTCACGATAAGCCTTTACGGTTTCCTTCTGTTCACCGGTCGTCACGGCGTCCACCAGCGGGTGCTCGGGAGACAGCACGAGATAAGTGGCGCCAAATAACGTATCGGGCCTTGTCGTAAAGACCCGAATGGCGCCGTTGATGCCCGCGATCCGGAATTCTACCTCGGCCCCCACCGACCGGCCGATCCAATTCTTTTGCATTTCGAGCGTGCTGGCGGGCCAATCGACCAGCGACAAGTCCTCCAACAGGCGATCCGCGTAGGCGGTGATCTTCAGCACCCATTGCCGCATCGGACGCCGGACGACGTCGAAGCCGCCCACTTCGCTCTTCCCGTCGATGATTTCTTCATTGGCGAGCACGGTCCCGAGCGCGGGACACCAATTGACCGGTACGTCGGCCACGTAGGCGAGGCCGCGCTTGAAGAGTTGAAGGAAGATCCACTGTGTCCACCGATAATAGTAGGGATCGGTGGTGCTGAGCTCCCGCTCCCAATCGTAGGACAGCCCGATGCGCTTCATCTGGCGCTTGAACGTCGCGATGTTCTGCGCCGTGGTGACGGCGGGATGGATTCCCGTCTTCACCGCATACTGCTCCGCCGGAAGCCCGAAGGCATCCCAACCCATCGGATGCAGGACGTTGAAGCCGCGCATCCGCTTATAGCGGGACACGATATCCGTGGCCGTGTACCCTTCCAGGTGACCGACGTGCAGACCGGACCCTGACGGGTAGGGAAACATGTCGAGACAGTAGTACTTGGGCTTGGAGCGGTCCTCGGAGGCGCGAAATGGACGTTGCTGCTCCCAATAGGCCTGCCACTTGGCCTCGATAGCGTGATGATCGTACGTCTTGCTCATGTAATGCGTCGGCAGTCGGAGGGTCGAGCCGGAGTAAAGAGAAAAGACTGTAACATACGGAGGCGGGGGCAACAACAATGACGACGAGCCGAATAGAGAGGAGTGCGAGCGAATCGGCTCGCCCGCATCACCAATGAAAGCGGACGCTAGAAAATGGCAGGTGACCGATCTGCACACTGGCGCCGCGCAAAGCAGACGGCTATGCTCCAAAGTAACAGAGGACGTCCTACAGGCCGCGATGAGTTTCTATGGCGCGCATATTTTTCCGCGGCTCATGGATTGGGTCATGAGCGGGTCGGAGTTCGGCCGTTTGAGGGCCGACTTGCTGCGCGAGGTGCAAGGCGAGGTGCTCGAGATCGGCTTCGGCACCGGCCTGAATCTGGTCCACTACCCGCCCGGACTGTTGCACCTCTCGGCCGTCGATCCGGCGCCGGCACTTCGGCACCGGGTGGCGGCACGAATCGCCGCGGCGCCGTTTCCGGTCGAGCAGTATCAAGAACCGGCCGAACGTCTCCCCTTCACCGATGGCCGCTTCGATTGGGTCGTAACGACGTGGACCTTGTGCAGCGTCGCCGATCCCGTACGGGCGTTGGCAGAGGCTGGGCGGGTGCTGAAACCTGGAGGGCGATTGCGTTTTCTCGAACACGGACGAAGCGCCGATCCGCGGACGGCCGCATGGCAAAACCGGTTGAACCCCATTCAAAATGTGATCGGCTGCGGCTGTCACTTGAACCGCCCGATCGACGAGCTCATCGGCCGGAGCGGATTTCGGTTCATGAGTCTCGAACGATTCCAGATGGACCATGTGCCGCGGGTCGCCGGTGAAATGTACCGGGGCACGGCTGAAGTCGTGTCACCGGATAAAACGTGACGGCTTCCCGTTCAGCAGCACAGGGAGTTGCTCGACGGACCGAAAGGTGGCGGAAAAAGACGGCGGGAGCTGCGTACTGGATTTCGCGCTATGGAAGAGCTGAGCGAGACCGAACCGGCTCGCTGCCGTTAGACAGTGCTCATCGTCGTCGATATAGAACGACCGGGCTGGGTCGAACCCCACGAGCCGCCGGCAAGCCGGCCAATAATCAGGGCGCATCTTGAGATAGCCGACCTCGAATGCATCGACGATCCGATGCACCAGGCGATCGAGACCGGTCTTCTCGCTTTTGATCTCCACGCCGGCCGGATGCGCATTCGTCAAAATGGTCACGCGCTTCCCCTGCTCCTTCATCGCCGAGAGGAAGTGCTCGGCGCCCGGGAGGAATCCGATCATGTGGGCCAGCTCGCGATGCATCGCTACCACGTCAATCCCCACTCGGCCGGACCAATAATGGAGATCGGTCCAGGCCAGATCCTGCTCGACCGACCGGTACATCGCCATCAAACGGTCCCGTGCGTCCTCGAACGGGAGACGATGCAGAGCCGCATAGCGCCGGGGCAATGCTTCCTCGAAAAAAAAATTGTCGAAGTGGCGGTCCAGCAATGTCCCGTCCATATCGAGCAGGACGTCGTCGATCTGGGACCAATCAACGGCGTGAGACGTGATGCGTGAAGCGTCAGGCGTCATGCGATGCAGTATAACGAAAGGCTGTCCTGAACACGAGGAGCGTTGTCTTTGTCAAAACCTGTGTGCTAGGGTCCTGACGATTTTCCTTTCATTCATAACCAGAATTCCTCTTCATGCTATCCGACGCATCACGCATCACGCATCACACATCACGTCTTCTTCCGACCGTCGCCATCATCGGCCGGCCCAACGTCGGGAAATCGACGCTGTTCAACCGCATCCTCGGAAGCCGTACGGCGATCGTGGACGATGTGCCGGGAGTGACGAGAGATCGCAACTATGCGGACGCCGACTATCGAAACCGGCCGTTTCGCCTGATGGACACAGGCGGACTCGATCCCTCGGCGTCGGAGGGCATGTTGGCGCTTATCAAACGGCAATCGGAACTCGCCATCGCCGAAGCCGATATTCTGATTCTGCTGATGGACGGCCGAACGGGCTTGACGCCGGGCGATCAAGAAGTCGTCCGGCTCCTGCGCGGAACCACCAAGCCCTTGTTCGTGGCGGTCAATAAGATCGACACTCCCAAAGCGGAGAGCCTGGTCGCCGACTTCTATCGACTCGGATTCGATTCGCTGTATCCGATCTCGGCGGAGCATGGAATCGGCGTCGCCGACCTGCTCGATGCGCTGTACCCGCTCTTGCCGGCGGACGAATCAACACGGGAAGAGAACCGGATCCCGCGCGTGGCGGTCGTCGGACGCCCGAACGTGGGCAAATCGACGCTGGTGAACGCGGTGCTTGGAGAGGAACGGGTCGTCGTGAGCGACGTCCCGGGCACGACGCGCGACTCCATCGATTCCCTCGCCACGTACGAGGGCCGTCGGTACCTGTTCACGGATACAGCCGGCATCCGCCGCCGCGGGAAAATCGATCGCGGGATCGAAGGCTACAGTGTAGCCCGCGCCCTGCGCGCGATCGGGCGGTCGGATGTAGCGGTCTTGTTGCTGGACGCACAAGAAGGAGTGACCGAGCAGGATACGAAGATCGCGGGAATCGTGCTTCGCCAGGGACGCGCCTGCGTGCTCATGGTCAATAAATGGGATTTGCGCGAGGGGGACAGCGAGGGCCGGCAGCAGGTCGAGAAGGATCTTCGCCGGCGGTTCCCTTTTCTGACCTGGGCTCAGGTATTGTTCGGCGCAGCCGTCAAACCTCAATCCCTCCGCCGTCTGTTTCCCGCCATCGATGACGCGTTCGCCTCCTTTACCAAGCGGGTGCCGACCGGTCAGCTCAACGATCTGCTGCAACACATCTTGGCGACGCATCCGCTTCCGTCCCGAAAAGGGAAACCGCTGAAGATTACGAAGTCGGCCTTCATGACGCAGGTCGCCACGAAGCCTCCGGTGTTCGTCCTGTTCGTCGGCCACCCGGAAAACATTACGAGTTCCTACCTGCGCTACCTGGAAAATCGACTGCGCCAGGAATACGGCTTCGTCGGCACGCCGCTCCGCATCCTCGTCCGCAAGAAGTAGCGGACAGTTCCGTTCATCCAGCGACCGGCTTTGTGCGCGCATCGACCGACGGCGCGGTTTCTCCTCCCATTCTTCACGATTATTGTGGAATCAGGATTGCCGACACGGGTTCGACTCTTGCAAACCTTCCGCGCCGTTCTTCGAAAGGAGCTTCGAATGGCGGAATTGGGTCAACGAGCGTGTGATTCTCCCGATCTTTCCCTCCACCCGTTGCATTGGGCCTCTCCGTTCACGAAATCGACAGAAGGAATGGAGAGTTCCGAATCGGGGGTCATCGTACTGTCCGCTTCGCCCCGTATCCTGCATATCAACAACCGCGCCCGTATGCTGCTGAAGATGTTCGGCGAAAGTCGAGAATTTTGGACCCACCTGGGACCGGAGTCCTTGCCGTCCATCCTGACGGAATTCTGCCGCGACCTGCTGCTCGAACTGAAACGCCGGCGCGATCACGGTGAATCTGTGCAGTTCGAATTGCGCCGGATCTGTCATATGGTCTCGCCGCCGCTCCTCTTCAGAGGGTTCGCGGTCTCTCCGGCGGCGGACCGGGAACCGCAGGTGGTCCTGACGCTCCAGGCCTGCATTCCTCCATCTCTATCGCTCTTGATGGACTGAACCGGTCCGAGCCAGCCAGAGGACGCGATGCCTTTCATCTTGACTCCACAGGACCGCCATGGTTTATTCCTCAAGACGCGTCCAACGGGGCGAGAGCAGGGGCTGGGGAAGGCGACGGCTGATTCAATGAGACCCGGATGAATATCTTCTCCACCCATGCGCTTCGTGGGATGATCGTCCGGTTCGTCTTGATCCTCCCCATCGTCCTTCTGGCCTCCTCCGCATCGGCCGTCGATGTCTTGGAACCCGACGCAGCGACTCCGCCTCCAGCCCCGGCCGTATCGGAGCCGGCCGGCATCGATCCTCTGATTACCTTACGAGGTTCGGTGTGGAGAACGAAAGCTGGAATCGTGTTCCTGAAAACCCCCGTCGGAATCCTTACCCTCAGCTCAAAAAGCACGTTTAAAGATTTGAAGGCGTCCCATGAAGTCCTGTTCTGGGTCCATGAACGGCATTCCGTCGTGGAGATTCGGAGAAGGAACGACGGATCTCTGGTCCACCGATATCTGACCGGCCCCATGACCTTCGGAGAGGAGAATCCGAAAACGCTGCATTGGTGGACGGCCGATGGAGAAGAAGTCACCCACTTCGGCACGCAGGAAGAGCGCTTGGGAGCCTTTCACGAGGGCGATCCGTTGACCGTCGAAGTGGACGAATCCCACACCATCGTCGGCGTGCACGATCTTCAATACGATTTGCAGATCAGCCAAGCCCCTCCCTCCGGCTCGGAGGCCCAACTGTTCTTGTCGGGGACGGTTTCAAAAATCAAATCGAACTTTGTCTTTTTCAAGACGCCGGTCGGCTTGGTCATGGTCAATGCCAAGATCGGGGTGCCTCGCGTCAAGGTGGGGCAGCCATTGAGCCTTCGAATCGACAACCAACACGTCACGGTCGAATTGAAACCCGCCACGACGAAGTCTTCACGGAACAGCGGGGACCCGATTCCTTCACTTGCGACGACCCCGTGACGCCGATCGATGCCCGGCTCTTCCAACAAGGCGACCCCTCCTGCACCGGAACGCGACGGTTTTGATAAGCTGTATCGAGACCATGTCGATCTGCTGTATCGGTATGCGCACCGTCTCTGCGGTGAGGCGGAAGCCGCCAAAGACCTGGTCCAGGAGACGTTCCTGAATGCGTATCGCGCTTTTGGGCGTTTTCGAGGCGAGGCGCAGATTTCGACGTGGCTCTACACCATCGCCTCGCGGGCCTGCATACGCATGCGGCGCAAGCGAAAGGGCCAGCCCGAGCGCGAATTGTCGCTGGAAGAGTTCGTCCCGACATCGGAAGGCGAATTCCGTCTCCAAATCCCGATGGAGGGGCTCACGCCGGAAGAGGCGTTGCAGAACAAAGAACTGCGGGAGGCGTTGGACCAGGCGATCCGGAAGTTGCCGAAGAAGTACCGTGTGACGCTGGTGCTGCGTGACATGGAAGGGTTGAGCGCCAAAGAAGTGGGTGCGATCATGGGTTTGAATGAGCGGGCGGTCAAGTCGCGCCTTCACCGGGCGCGGTTGTTCGTCAGGCGGGAGCTCAGCGCGCGAGGGATCGGACAGGCCGGCCATGAGACGGGCTCCCCGGCTCCGACCGAATCGAAAGGATCGTCCGATGAAGAAGCGTGACACACATTCCAAACGACCCGGCAAGCCGGTTGCCCGCCACCGCCATGGGGCGGCGCGCTGTCTGGGCATTTTGCGGCAACTGTCCGCCTATATCGACGATGAGCTGCCGTCGCAGATCTGTAAGGAGCTTCGGCGCCATCTCGGCGCCTGTCCGAACTGCGAGGTGTTCGTCGCCTCGCTCCGGCACACGGTTACGCTCTGCCGGCACTGTCCGACACCCTCGCTGACGGCGGCCGATCGCGCCGCGCTCCGCCGGGACATCCTGCGGGCGGCACAAATCCGATTCCAACGATGACGGTCGTTCGGACGATCCTCGTGCGGCCGGTTCTCGCCATCGGCGTTCTATGGTCGTCATCGGCCTGGGCCGCCGCCCCGGCCGACGTCGAACAAGGGCGTGCGGTCTACGAACGGCATTGCGCCGATTGCCACGGTCCCGAAGGTCGCGGCGAGGGGAAACTGGCCACCTCTCTTTCCCCAAGACCAGGAAATCTCATCTCGGCCCAAACCTCCGCGAAGTCCGATCAGGACTTGTTGAAGATCATTGCCAACGGCCGGCCCCGCACGGCCATGACCGGATGGAACGACCGCCTCTCGGAGGATGAACAACGGGCGGTGCTCGCCTACATTCGCTCGCTGGTCAAATTTTCGCGCCCCGCGACCCCCGCTCCACCGGCTCAATAGGCGGGAAGCCGCTCTGACCGCCTCTTTCCCATCGAGAAATCGGCATGGTACAGTAGCGCCGTTCTATCTTCTTATGAGGGAGTGACGACGTCATGATCGCTAGAGTGAGTTGGTCGGTGTCCGCGGTACTGTCGGGCTTATTGCTCATGTTTCCCCCTGTCTCCGCCGCCGCAAAGGGAAAGCCGTCGAAAAAATCCGACGCTCCGGCCACGGCGACGGCGCTCCGTTATGCCGAGGCCGTGGCCAAAGGGGACGTGGTCGAAACCGGAAAGCTGGACTTCGCGTGCCAGTACCGGCTGATCACGGCAGCCGGCGGCGCCCTGAAATCCTATCCCGACAAATCGGATGCCTCCTATGAGAGCTGTTGGCAGAATCTGAAGGCCGCTCATGAACCGGCGTTGAAGCGTTCGGACGCCGGCATGGATGTGCTCTGGCCGAGCAACGGCGGCCTCGTCTTCTTCGGGGAAGAATTGGACCGCTATCCCGCGTCGGCCTTCGTGATGGATACGATCGGTCTGTCGCCGCCCGGGAGCGGTCTTCATCTGAAGACGCTCTCGACCAAGCCGCTGCCGAACGCGTCGTTTCGCCTGCGTCCGGACCGGCCGCTGGTCTCCGTCCCGGCTTCGTTGGTGACGATTCAGGTGTCGTATCAGGATCCGCTCACCTCGCCGGTCACGAAAGCCCCGGGCAGTTACAAATGGACGAATACGGTCAAGCCGGGCCGGCGGGCGCTGAAGCACATCGACACACAATGGGTCGTCCTCACCGGTTTGAAGCGGCACGGATTCCCCGGCGATGCGGCCGTGGTGAATCTGCTGGTGAAGGAGGCCACCCCGGTGGAGGGCGTGGTACAGGAGATCGTGCCGTTCGTCACGCAGTTCACCAAAGCGATTCCCGGCTCGCTCGTGTGGTGGGGCCCTGACGACATGCCGGGCCTGCTCACGGCATCCGCCGCGCGAGCCGCGGCGTTTCCGAATCTGCGCGACCGTGTGGCGCTGCTGAATCGCGTGCTGATCATCGACCCGAAACAGGCCGACGCACTGACCGTGCTGACCAAGGATCTCTACGCCGTCATCCTGCGTGATGCGGTCCCGGCCCACGGCTTGGTTGTCAAAGATCCGGCGCTCGCGATGGTGGTGAACGAACACTACTGGAACGTCTATGCGCAGACGACGCGCATGGACTTGTCGCTCGACATGGAAATGGGCGGCCTCGACAAGCCGACTACCGCCGATTATTTGTACCGGCTGTTGCCCGCATTGCGGACGCTCGCTGAAGTCCGGCCGGAGCAGCTCGACAACCGCTTTCGCTGGGGAGTAGCACTCCGGTGGAACAACGATCAACTCCAGGCGATCGAAGTGCATGAACAACTCGTGAAAGACATTCCAGCCGAGCGGAAGTCGGGAAAGGCCGAAGCCCTCATCGAACTCGCCTGGTCCCGAGTCAACAAAGTGGCGTGGAACCGCATGCTCGACGATCCGGAAGTGCGCACCGCGTATGAGAACGCCGATCAGGCCCTCGGCTTCGCGGAACTTCCTCTCGATAAGTTTATCGCGGAATACACCAAGGCCTATAGCCTCCTCTACACCCCGGATCGCGACAACCGGATGATTCTGGAACGGTTGACGGAAGCCAAGCGGTGGTTCGGCGAGGTCCCGGGACGCACCCCGGAGGTCTGGAACTACTTCATCGGGTCGGAGCAGATGAAAATGGTGTTGGACGCCGATCCGATTTTCCAACCGCTGTGGGCGTCCGTGCCGGCCGAAAAAGGCTAACCCACATTATTCATGAACGCTTCTACTGCAACCGCCGATACGCCGCTGCGACAGGCTTGGTTGCCGGTTTCCCGCATCCAAGCGGGCAGGCTCGCCGCTTGGTCGGTCGACATACTGTTTCAAGTATGCCTTCCTTCCTCGCGGCTCCGCGTGCCCGTCTCGCTTGGCGTCTTGGCGGTTTCGTCACGAACCGTCATAAATAATGTGGGCTAAGCTCCGCGCAGTGCTCGCTCGGTGACGCCATGTTCCGGCTGAGCCGCAATGCCCGTGATCTGAGCTTCCCTTCCGTGGAGCGGGCCTCTCCCGAAGGCCTTGTAGCGGTCGGCGGAGACCTGCGGCCCGAGCGTCTACTCGAAGCGTATCGGCACGGCATTTTCCCCTGGTACAACGAAGGGCAGCCGATTCTCTGGTGGTCGCCCGATCCACGCGCCGTGCTCTTTCCCGAGAACCTGCATGTGTCGCGCAGTCTCAAACGCAGCCTGCGCCCCGGACGGTTCACCCTCACGCTGGATACCGCGTTCCGAGATGTGATGGTGCAATGCAGCAAACCGAGGGCGCAATATCCGGGAGACGGCACGTGGATCACACCCGCCATGATCGACGCCTACACGAGACTCCATGGAATGGGTCATGCCCACTCCGTGGAGACGTGGCAGGAGGGACGCCTGGTGGGCGGCGTCTATGGGGTGGCGATCGGCGGCGCGTTTTTTGCCGAATCCATGTTCACCAGAGTGGACGATGCTTCAAAAGTCGCGCTGGTCACGCTCATCAGGCAGTTGCATCGGTGGGGCTTCCGCATCGTCGACTGCCAGCAATCCTCCCCGCATGTCCTGCGCCTGGGCGCCCAAGAGATCTCACGGAGGGAATTTATCGCGCACCTGGCTGCAGCAATCTCACTACCAAATCGCAGGGGAAGCTGGGAATTTGATATCCTATAATTCTGTAATCGTTTAATCGTTGTGAACCAATCTCAGCTGGAGTTCTTATGGAAACGTCGCGTGTGACAGCCAATGGCCGGATCGTCATCCCAGTTCGACTTCGCAGAAAGTTAGGCATCAAACGTGGGACGGTAGTGCGTTTTATCGAGGACGGAGGTAATATCCTTCTCCTCCCGATCACAAAACTATACATCGGTAGAATCTGCGGCATGCTTAAGAGCGACACATCCATGACGGATGCCTTACTGGAGGAACGAAGAGGATTTTCAACGAAGCCGTCCATTGCGTATTGATCTCTCAAACAATAATACTTATAGTCTCTAGACTGAAAGTCGGTGCCGTGGCATCCATGTCGCCATGGCAACCCCTCAAAAGCAATTCGGCGCGCAGGTTCGAAAGCTGCGTGTTAAGCGTGGCTGGAGCCAAGAGGAGCTTGCGCAAAGAGCCGGCCGCCACTGGACGTATATTGGTGGAATTGAACGGGGAGAACGAAATGTCACGCTTCAGGTTATTGCAGATCTTGCCCGGGCACTTGGTGTGCAGGTTAAATCATTCTTCCCATCAGAGGACGACCGTTGATGCGTCATCCTCTGGAAGACCACTTCAATGCGTCGGCCTGGGATATCATGTCCGCAATTCAGCGAGGGTTTCGAGCTCAGGTTGATGTCAAGGGAAAGCTTGCCGAGTATTTTCTTAATAAAGCGCTCGAAAAACTTGTGACAGAGGGAACGATCCAAGAATGTATCTGGCAAGACAAAGATGGTGAACCAGATTTCATTATTAAATTCAAGGGTAGACAATTCAGAATCGAGTGCAAGAACGTCAGGAGTAAAGGGCTGTTCAGAGACCCACCAGGTTATAAGGTCGAGATTCAGAAGACGCGAAATGCGATTGGTGGAGGCCCTGCGCGAGGGTACAAAGTCGATGAATTTGATGTGCTGGCGGCATGCCTATTCAATCAGACTCATGAATGGACTTACGTGTTTTCGGCCACGGCAGCATTGGCTCGCCGTGAATACCAACCAAAGTTCCTTCAGATCATGCAACCAGTACCTAAGGCCGTCATAGCTCCTTGGTCCACGGAGCTTGTCCCGGTCTTAATGAGTATCGCTGAATACACAAAATGATAAAGGTATACTATGCCAATGCCTGAAGCGCTCTACACCACTAAGTTCGGCATGGCGATCGTGGCAGATTCTCTTTTAGCCATGAAAGATCTCGATGACTCGACAGTCAATCTTGTCATGACATCGCCTCCCTACGCGCTTCACTTCAAGAAAGAGTACGGTAATGTTGCACAACAGGACTATGTGTCATGGTTCCTACCGTTTGCCACAGAGATTCACAGGATACTTAAGGATGATGGAAGTTTTGTGCTCAACATCGGGGGAAGCTGGACACCGGGCAAGCCAACTAGATCGCTATATCATTTTGAAATCCTCCTGGCACTTGTTCACAAACTAGGCTTTCATTTAGCCCAGGAAATGTACTGGTATAATCCTGCAAAACTTCCTGCGCCCGCTGAATGGGTTAATGTGCGGAAGCTAAGGGTTAAAGATTCCGTAGAATGTCTTTGGTGGTTAAGCAAAACAGCGTGGCCAAAGGCTAATAATCAACGCGTGCTGCAGGACTATAGCCCAGATATGCTTCGTCTCATTCGGAAGGGATATAAGGCAAAAAAACGACCATCAGGACATAACATCACATCTAAATTCGTTGAGCGTGAAGGTTCGATCCCTCCAAACTTTCTTATGCTTGGGAACAACGATGCCAATGGCGTATATCTTGAGGCCTGCAAGCAGTTGGGATATCAACCGCACCCCGCTCGGTTCCCCGTACAGCTGCCAACATTTTTCATTCGATTCTTGACAGATCCTGGAGATCTAGTACTTGACCCGTTTGCAGGGAGCAATACAACGGGTGAAGCGGCCGAACGAGAAGGGCGAAAGTGGATTGCGATCGAGAGCCGTCAAGATTATCTTGAAGCAAGTCAGGCCCGTTTTGAAAAACAAGTTCTAGATCAGATTGCTCTTTTCCCGACGCGTGACGATCCTGACAGACAAGCAACTGAAGACGCACTGACTCTGCCTGGGTACTGATTAAGTTTATTTTGCGCGTTTTTCTCAATAACCTCGGCGATATTTCCTCTCTGCGGTCGCACCGCGAAACGGCGAGCATATCCTGCGACTCCCAAGAAGGAGGTGCGCGCTGCGTGCGAATTGCGCGAGGGCTCGGCCAGCCCTTTTCCTCTCCTGAGGAGAAGACGGCGCTAGGTCGAGACTGCGGGTGGCGCGACGAACGGAGCGAATCTTTTCACCCACCCCAGTCTCGCCGCGTCAAGACGCGGCTTTTCACCAAGCGCGCGGAGCGGGGGACCCCACACCGGGCGGGGGTGCGAGCACGGTGGGGCTGTTCGTCGCGACAGGACCCGCGCCCCTTTCGATAGCGAATCATCTCGTTATATCTTCCCCATTCCCGCCAGCTCCGCAAAGTAATGCGCAAACGCTTTCATCCCGCCTGACGCCTGACCCCAGTCGAAATATTCGTTGGGCGCATGATAGCCGTGCTCCGGCAGACTCAAACCGAGGAAGAGGATCGGCGTCTTCCAGGTCTTCTGCATCGTGACCACCGCGCCGATCGATCCGCCTTCACGGATGAACGCCGGCTCTTTGCCGAACCCGGCTTTGGCCGCCCGCTTCACGCAGTCCACATAGGGGCCGTCGAAACTTCCTTTGAACGGCTGTAACATTCCCTCACGTTCCACCTTCACATTTGGATTCAGTTTTGCGACATATCGTTTCAGCAAGGCAAACGCTTTCTCCGGCGTCTGGTTCGGCACGAGTCTCAAGCTGACTTTCAATTCGCCGTGCCCCGGTACGATAGTCTTCACGCCGGGACCGTGATAGCCGCCGGTCAGGCCGTGGATCTCGAACGTCGGCGCCGCCCAGATCCGGCGCATCACGTCCGCCGGGTCGTCCGTGCGGAGCGATTGAAATCCGTAAGCCTCCTTGAATCGTCGTACTTGAAAGCCGGATTTCAGAAAACTTCGAAGCTCGGCTTTGGTCGGCGCAACGACGTCCCGGTAGAAACCGGGAATCTTCACCTCTCCCGTCTTGGCGTCCACACAGGCGTTGGCCACCTCCATCAACTCCGCCAATGGATTGCGCGCCGCGCCGCCCGTGACGCCGGAGTGGGCATCCTTGCTCCCGGTCCGCAGCGTCATTCTTACCCCGATCAAACCGCGCAAGCCATAGGGCATCGCCGGCCGGCCCTTCGCGATCCAGATCGTATCCGAGACCACCACGGAATCCGTCCGTGGAATAGCGGCTCGGTTCTTCAGGCCGGCCGCGAAATGCGGACTGCCGATTTCTTCTTCCAGTTCCCAAAGGAACCGGATGTTGATCGGCAGCCCCTGCTCAACGGCGAACCGGGCGCCGAGCAGAGCGGAGAGCGCCGGCCCCTTGTCGTCCGTGGCGCCACGGCCCCGGTAGATGCCGTCCTGTCTTTGGAATGCGAAGGGCGCCTGCTTCCACTCCGGTTCTTGTGCCGGCTGCACATCCATGTGGTTGTAGACCGTGACGGTCGGATGGCGCTGCCCTGTGGTCCAGCCTCCCGACACGATCGGATAGCCGCCGGTCTCGACGATCTGCGCGTCGGCGCCGAGATCGGCGAGCACTTGTGCCGCCAGCGTCGCCATGCGTCGCACGTCGTCCGATCTCGCCGGGTCCATGCTGATCGATGGAATTTCCACCATCTGGCCGAGCAGATCTTCGAATCTCGCACGGCTCTCGTTCACATACCGCTCGAGTTGACGCCCGTCTACGGTCATGATCCGGCTTCTCCCATGATGATGCGCGGATTATAGCGGCTGACGCTGCCCTGCGGAAGACCGCCTCGGGGGCGAATGCTTGAAGGAGAAATGATAGAATGCGCCCGCCTATGACACGCGGTCCGGAGACTCGACTCGTACGGCTCCTTCTCTGGTGCTGTGCATGGCTCGCCGCGGCCGCGCCGGTCGTTGCCGCGGATCCCATCGCCATCGGCCGGATCATGGAGGAGCCGCGCACGTTTCACCTGCGGCAGGTCGTGCTCCAGGGAACCGTGAGGAACGTCCAGCCGCTCGATCCGTATAAGTTGCCGGCCGGCACCACCTGCTACGGCGGCTACCTGTTCCGATTGGAGGACGAAACGTCGTCGATCACCGTCGCAGTCTTCGGCCTCTGTGGAATCCCGGTGGTCAAAGATCCCGATGTGGAAGAGGGATCGCGCATCGAGCTCCAGGCCACGATCCAAGCTCCGAGCCACGGCGGCTATTATTTGAGCTTCCAGGGCGTCAAAGTGGCCGGAGAACGCGAAGGCGTGGTCCAGGCGGTGGCGGATCGCATCGTCCCGCTCCCGGAGTAACGCGCACGATGCTGACGAAGCACTCGACCATCGGTTGGATCGGAACCGGCGTCATGGGTGCCGCGATGTGCGGCCACATCATCGATGCCGGCTACCGCGTGGTCCTGCATACCCGCTCGAAAGACAAGGCCGGGGAGTTGCTGCGTCGTGGCGCGCAATGGGCTGCCGGCCCCGAGGCCGTCGCAGCGGCTTCCGATGTCGTCGTGACGATGGTCGGCTTTCCCTCCGAAGTACGCGAGGTGTATTTCGGGTCCACGGGCCTGTTCCGCGGCGTCAAACCCCGCATGATCTTCATCGACATGACGACGACGAGTCCCAGCTTGAGCCGTGAAATCGCCGAGCAGGCTTCCCGCCTCTCATGCTCGGCCATCGATGCTCCGGTATCGGGCGGAGACATCGGCGCCCAGAACGCGGCGCTGTCGATCATGATCGGCGGAGAGACGCGGGCCGTCCAGACGGTCATGCCGCTCTTTGAGCGGCTCGGACAGAGGATCGTGCATCATGGTGAAGCGGGCAGCGGGCAGCACGCAAAGCTCTGCAATCAAATCGTCATCGCCGGGACGATGGTCGGCGTCTGTGAAAGTCTGATCTATGGATATCGGGCGGGACTGGATTTGGACCGATTGCTGCCTTCGATCGCCGGCGGCGCCGCGGCCTGTTGGACATTGGATCATCTCGCCCCGCGAATGCTCCAACGCAATTTCAAGCCCGGGTTTTTCGTGGACCATTTCGTGAAAGACATGGACATTGTGCTCGAAGAATCGCGGCGGATGGACGTCACGCTTCCCGGTCTTTCGCTGGTTCACGTACTGTACCGGTCGGTGGTGGCGCTCGGTCACGGCCGTAGCGGGCCGCATGCGTTGATCTTGGCGCTGGAACGGCTGTCCCACATCACCGTGACCGCGACGCCGTCATGACACGGTCCGTCTTCATCGTCTCGCTCCTCGCCTTGAGCGCCTGCACTCGCAGCCACGGACTGCACATGGCCGAACTGCACGACGTGCTGCGGAGCGACGCCGTTTCGTTCCAAGGCACGGCGACACCGTCGCCGGATGAGCCAGGTCGTGGCGCCCGAATCCCGCCGATCCTGGGGGTGTACTTGGTTCCGACCGGCTTCGTGCGGCACGGATTCGAATGGAGCGACCGCGATCGCGACCTCGTCGTCGCGTGGGGCAAGGGACTGTCTTCCCAGCACACACTCGCCGGAGCGATGGCGCTGACTCCGTCGTCGCTCAAGGGCGGCACATTGAAGGAAGTCAGGCACACGGCTGCGCGCTATGGCGCCGATGTGCTGCTGACCGTCGAGGGAGCGGCGGCGGTCGATCGGTACAACAACTACAAGGCCGGTCTGCTCTACTGGACGATCCTCGGGGCTTACCTCGCGGACGGAACGCACAGCGACGCGGCCTGCGTCGTGGCGGGCACGGCATGGGACATCAAGACCGGCGCCCGGTTGTTTTCGGAAACGGCGGAAGGGACCGCCGGGACGATCGGGCCCGCGGCGCTCGTCAATGACGCGGATGAAGTGGAGCACGCGAAGCGGCTCGCATTGGACCGCCTCCTCCCCCTCCTGGAGCAGCGATTGAGCCGGCTCGGTCCTTGATTCTTTTCCGGGCTGCCGGTTTTCAGTCGGTACGAAGCCGATACCCGACGCCCAATTCAGTCACCAAATGGCGCGGCTTCGCCGCGTTCTTCTCGATCTTGTTCCGCAACTGCCTCATGTAGACTCTGAGATAGTGTCCTTCCTCCACATGCAGTGGTCCCCAGACTTCTTTCAACAACTGACGATGGGTGACGACTTTGCCGGCGTGCCGCACCAGCGTCGTGAGGAGCTTGTACTCGATCGGCGTCAAATGGATTTCTTTCTCGGCCACGAACACCAGACGACTTGCCAGATCGATCCGCACATCGCCGAACGAAAACGCGCCGTCCGGTCCCTCATCGCGGCGCGCCGCATGGCGCAGCGCGGTTCGTATGCGGGCGAGCAGCTCATCCACGCCGAACGGTTTCGTGACATAGTCGTCCGCGCCGAGATCGAGCGCGGCAACTTTTTGCTGCTCTTGCTCGCGGGCGGACAGCACGATGATCGGCGTGGCGGTCCATCCGCGCACCTGACGAATCACCTCGGTCCCGTCGACATCGGGCAACCCCAGATCAAGTAGAATGAGATCCGGATTTCTTGCTTTCGCTTCGAGGAGTCCTTCCTGCGCGGTGGCGGCTTCATAGAGTCGGAAGCCTTGTGCCGGGAGGCTCGTCCTCAAGAATCGGCGAATCTCCGGTTCATCCTCGATCAACAGTATGGCCGCGTCCTGTCCCATCTTCCCTCATAGTCTAGGAAGCGTCCTGTTTCGTCTCGCCCTGTTCCACGGCGACCGGAGGCTGTTCCTCCGGCAACGGAATCGTGAATCGAAAGACCGCGCCGCCTCCGGTCCGGTTTTCCGCCCAAATGCGGCCGCCGTGGGCCTCCACGATACCGCGGCAGATCGTCAGCCCGAGACCGACGCCGCCGCCTTCACGCGCCGGCTGAGCCCGGTAGAACTTCTCGAAGATGCGGCGTTCCTCGCCCGGCGGGATGCCGAGCCCCCGGTCTGCGATCTCCATCGCAATTTCACGCTCTCCCGCCGCAGCCGAAAGATCGATCACGCTTCCGGCCGGCGCATATTTCGCGGCGTTTTCCAGCAGATTGATCAGCACCTGTTCGAGCAGCACACCGTCGATGCGCACCATCGGAAGATCGGCCGGCAATGCCGCGTTGACGAGATGGTGGGACAACCGCTCTTCCAATCTCGCCAAGGCCGATCCCACGACCTCGTCCAAGCTGTGCCACTCTTTGTTCACATGCACCGCGCCCGCTTCGATCCGCATCATGTCGAGCAGGTTTTTGAGGAGCCGATCCAGCCGCTCGGCCTCCCGGTAAATGGCCCGGCAGAGTTCGAGCCGATCGGCGGCGCTCATCGCGCTGCTCTCCTTTATCAAGCTGCTTGCCGCGCCGGTGATGGTCGCCAGGGGTGTGCGCAGATCGTGGGAGATGGAACTCAGGATGGCATTGCGCATGCGTTCGGTTTCCACCCGCACGTGAGCCTGCTGCGCTTCCTCCGAGAGGCGGGTCCGTTCGATGGCCAATGCCACCTGGTTCACCAGCGACTCGAACAGATGCAGTTGATCCGGGTCCAATAGGAGTCCGGCGTCTTTCGGGCGCAGGGCGAGGACCCCGATGGGTCCCGTCGAGCCGACCAGAGGAAGGTACAGCGCGCTGGAGCCGGGCAACGTATCGGTGCCGAGTCCCGCCCGCTCGTTGTGATCGAATGCCCATTGGGCCACGCCTGCTTCCTTCGGATCGAGCTCGAAATAGAGCTGTTCGACGCGCTGCAGCCGAACGCGTTGATCCGCGTCCGCGATAAAAATCGCGACCTGCCCGTCGAAGACCTCACGCAGGTGTTTGGCGGCAAGGTGCGCGAGCATCGTGCTGCCGCGGTGCGTCGCCAGATCGCGGCTCATGGCATACAGCACCCCCGTCCGCTTCTCCCGATACCGGGCCAGTTCCGCCTGCTCCCGGATGCGCACCGTCAGATTGCTGATCACGAGCGCCACGATCAGCATGACGCCGAACGTCAGCAGATATTGGATGTCCGAGACGGCGAACGAAAAGTAGGGCGGCACGTAGAAGAAATCGAACATCGCCACGCTGAGGATGGAAGAGAGGACCGATGGCCCGCGTCCCAGGCGGATCGCGACGAGAATCACGCCGATGAGGTACACCATGATGAGGTTCGCCGGCGCGAAGTAGGGAAACATGACCCATGCGACCGCCGTGGCCGCCGCGATGACGAGAGCCGCATGGGCATAGTGGGCCGTCTTGCTCGTTCGCTGAATTTCGCGGCGGACGAGCGGCTCGCCTTCAACGGTTTCCCCCGTGATGACGTAGATGTCGATGTCACCGGTCTTATGGACGAGGTCGGAGACGACGGAACCGAAGACCCACTCCTTCCACCAGGACCTGACCGGTTTCCCGACGATGATTTTTGTCGCGTTGCGACTGCGTGCATAGCTCAACAGTTCTTGCGCGACATGGTCTCCCGTCAAGGTCACCGCTTCGGCTCCCAACTGCTCCGCGAGCCGCATGGTCTGGGCCAGGCGATCTCGGTCCGCCTGTGGAGATCGAAGATGTCGCGGGATCTGGACGTAGACCGCGATCCACTTGGCATGGAGGCCGGCCGCCATTTGACGTGCCGCCCTGATCAGGCGGGGGCCGCGCGGCTTCATGTTGACGCAGACCATGATCGTTTCGGCCGCCGGCCAGGTTCGGATCACCGCATGGTCGCGGCGATAGACCTCCATCTGCTGGTCCACACGTTCGGCCGTCCTCCGGAGCGCCATTTCGCGCAAGGCGATCAGATTGCCCTTCGTGAAAAAATTCCGTATCGCGTGCTGGATTTGCTCCGGCACGTAGACCTTTCCATCCTTGAGGCGTTGCAGCAGGTCGTCGGGAGGCAGATCGATCAACTCGACGTCGTCGGCCCGCTCCAAGACCGAGTCCGGCACCGTTTCGCGCACGCGCACACCGGTGATTTGCGCGACCGCGTCGTTCAAACTTTCCAGGTGCTGCACGTTGACCGTGGTGTACACCGTGATGCCGGCGCTGAGGAGCTCCTGGACGTCCTGCCATCGCTTGGCATGGCGGAGTCCGGACGCGTTGTTGTGAGCCAGTTCGTCGACGAGAATGACGGCGGGGCGGCGCGCGAGCGCCGCGTCGAGATCGAATTCCTGAAAGACCGTGCCGCGATAGTCCACGGGGCGGCGGGGCACAAGCTCCAGCCCCTTCACCAACGATTCGGTCTCCGCCCGGCCATGGGTTTCGACGACGCCGATCACGACGTCGATGCCGTCGCGACGCAGCTCGTGCGCCGCCTCGAGCATGGCATAGGTCTTCCCCACGCCCGGGTTCGCGCCGAAGAATATCTTGAGCTTCCCGCGAAGCCGGCGGGCCTCTTCATCCTGCACGCGTTGGAGGAGCGCATCGGGGTTGGGGCGGTTCTCGCTCATGGAGATTCTCGCGTCTATTTACCATATTCCGAGATCCGGACGACGACTCTTCTTCAAGGGACGCGCGAGTCGAGAGCCAGATTCAATTCCAGCACATTGACGCGAGGCTCTCCGAGGAGGCCGAATTGGCGTTCTTCCGTATGGCGAGCGACCAAGTCCTGCACCTGACGCTCCTCGATGCCTCTGGCTCGGGCCACTCGCCCGACCTGGTACAGGGCCGACGCCGGGCTGATGTGGGGATCGAGCCCGCTGCCTGACGCGGTCACGAGATCGACGGGCACGGCTCCATCGTTTCCCGGATCCGCCGCGCGCAGCGCCGCCACTCTTCCTTTGATCGTGTCAATGAGGACGGGGTTAGTCGGCCCGAGATTCGAGCCGCTGGACGCGGCTGCGTTGTACGGAAACGGCGCGGTCGCCGAGGACCGGCCCCAAAAGTACTCCGACTTATCGAAATACTGTCCAATCAATCGTGAACCGATGACTTGGCCGTCACGGACAATCAAGCTTCCGTTCGCCTGCTTGGGAAAGAACACCTGCGCCAAGCCGGTGACCGCCATCGGATAGGCCAGACCGGTCACGATCGTCAGCGTCAAGAGCATCATGAGCGCCGGTCGGATCTGTTCTTTCATGTCTCCCTCCACCGGTTCACGCCAGATGCAGCGCAACCAGCAACATGTCGATCAGTTTGATTCCGATGAACGGCACGGCGATGCCGCCGAGGCCGTACAGCAAGAGATGCCGTCGCAGCAACGGGCCGGCGCCGATGGGACGATAGACGACGCCTCGCAAGGCCAACGGAATCAGTGCGACGATGATGAGGCCGTTGAAGATCACCGCGGAGAGAACCGCGCTCTCCGGCGTGGCCAATCCCATGACATTCAGTACACCCAAGGCCGGATAGGTAGAGGCAAAGGCGGCGGGAATGATGGCGAAATACTTCGCCACGTCGTTGGCGATGCTGAAGGTCGTCAAGGCTCCGCGCGTCATCAAAAGCTGTTTGCCGATCTCCACGATCTCGATTAGTTTCGTCGGGTTGGAATCCAAGTCGACCAAGTTGCCCGCTTCCTTCGCGGCCTGCGTCCCGGTGTTCATCGCGACGGCAACGTCCGCCTGGGCCAGCGCGGGCGCGTCGTTCGTGCCGTCGCCCGTCATCGCGACGAGACGGCCTTCCGCCTGAAGGTCGCGGATGAGTTTCAGCTTGGCTTCCGGCGTCGCCTGCGCCAGGAAATCGTCCACGCCCGCCTCCGCCGCGACGGCGGCCGCGGTCTGCGGATTGTCGCCCGTGATCATGATGGTCTTGATGCCCATCCGGCGCAGCTCGCCGAACCGTTCTCTGATGCCGCCCTTGACGATGTCCCGCAGGGCGATGACGCCGAGCACCTTGCCTCCTTCGGCCACCACGAGCGGTGTGCCGCCTTGCTTGGCGATGGTCTCCACATTGGATCGCACAAATGAAGAGTACCGACCTCCGCGAGCCGTCACGAAGGTCTCGATGGCATCGGCCGATCCTTTGCGGATCTCCCGGCCATGGACGTCGACGCCGCTCATGCGGGTCTGTGCGCTGAACGGAATGAACGTGGCGCCCAATTCATGAACGTCGCGCGCCCGCAATCCGTACTTCTCTTTGGCGAGCACGACGATGCTGCGCCCTTCCGGAGTCTCATCGGCGAGGGACGACAGTTGACAAGCATCGGCCAACGTGTGGTCGTGCACGCCTTCGGCCGGCATGAACATCGTCGCCTGCCGATTGCCCAGCGTGATCGTGCCGGTCTTGTCGAGCAGGAGCACGTCCACGTCGCCCGCCGCCTCCACGGCTTTGCCCGACGTGGCAATGACGTTGGCTTGCACCATGCGGTCCATGCCCGCGATGCCGATCGCGGAGAGCAACGCTCCGATCGTCGTGGGAATGAGGCAGACGAGCAGAGCGATCAGGACGGTGACCGTCACAGGGGAACCCTGGCCCGCCGCGGCCACGCTGTAGAGCGAGAAGGGCAGCAGCGTCACGGTGGCCAGCAAAAAGATGATCGTCAGGGCGACCAAGAGAATATTGAGCGCAATCTCATTCGGCGTCTTCTGACGCGTCGCTCCTTCCACCATGGCGATCATGCGGTCGAGAAAGCTGTTGCCGGGGGTCGCGGTCACGCGAATGACGAGCCAATCGGACAGGACTTTCGTCCCTCCGGTCACGGCGCTGCGGTCGCCACCGCTCTCCCGGATTACCGGGGCGCTTTCTCCGGTAATGGCGCTTTCGTTCACGGAGGCCACGCCTTCGATCACTTCACCGTCGGCCGGGATGAAATCGTTCGTCTCGACGAGCACGATATCGCCCTTCTGCAGATCGTTGGCGGCGACCACAATGAACCTATCGACTCGCTCGCCGGTTCGATTCCAGACCGCATGGTGCTCACGGCCTGGTTCGACGGGCCCCAGCTTCTTCGCGTTCAGTTCCTGGCGAGCCCGCCTGAGCGAATCCGCCTGCGCCTTGCCGCGTCCTTCCGCCATGGCCTCGGCGAAATTCGCGAAGAGCACCGTAAACCAGAGCCACAGCGCAATGGAAAGGATGAACCAGGCCGGCGCTTCGCCGGTGCCGATCACGGCCTGTAGGAACAGCAGCGTGGTGACGATGCTGCCGAGCCAGACGACGAACATCACCGGGTTCTTGATTTGGTGACGCGGGTGCAGCTTTCGCCAGGCATCGGACATCGCCTGCGCGATGATCGGCGGGTCGAAGAGGGACGAAGTCTTATGCGCTGCCGATTCTCTCGTCATGGAGCGACTCCCATGGCTCGGCTGTCACAGGCTCCAATACAGCCACAGATGTTCCACGATCGGACCGAGCGCGAGGGCCGGCAAAAAGGTCAACGCGCCCACCATGATGACCACGCCGATCAGCAGGACGACGAAGAGCGGCGTATGTGTTGCCAGCGTGCCTGGCCCGGCCGGCACTGTCTTCTTTCTCGCCAGTGCTCCGGCGAGCGCGAGCGTCGGGACGGCGAGCCAGAAGCGTGAGCACAACATCGCGAAGGCTCCCGTGATGTTATAGAAGGGCGTATTGACGTTGAGGCCCGCAAAGGCGCTGCCGTTGTTGTTCCCTTGCGACGTATAGGCATAGAGGATTTCGCTGAAACCGTGCGCGCCGGGATTCAGGATGGATGAGACACCGCCTTCCGCCGTGACCGCGAGCGCCGTGAGCGGCAGCACAATGGTCGGCATGATGAGGATCACCAGCGATGCCATTTTCATCTCATAGGGCTCGATCTTTTTGCCGAGATACTCGGGCGTCCGCCCGACCATGAGTCCGGCGATGAACACCGCGATGATGGCAAAGACGATCATGCCGTACAGTCCGGAGCCGACGCCGCCGAAGACCACTTCTCCAAATTGCATGAGGAACAACGGCACGAGTCCGCCCAAGGGCGTATAGGAATCGTGCATCGAATTGACGGAACCGTTCGAGGCGGCAGTCGTCGTGGAGGCCCATAGGACGGAATTGACAATGCCGAAGCGGATCTCTTTGCCTTCCATGTTGCCGCCCGGCTGCCCGTTGTGCGCAGATTGGTCGATGCCGGCGAGATTCGCAGCAGGATGACCCTGCTGCTCCGCCCACAATCCCAGCGGGAGCATCGCGCTCACAATCAGCGTCATCGCCGCGAGCAGCGCCCACCCTTGCCGGGTGTCTCCGACCATCGCCCCGAACGTGTAGCACAGCGCGGCGGGGATCAAGAGAATGGCGAGCATTTCCAGAAAGTTCGACAGCGGCGTCGGGTTCTCGAACGGATGCGCGCTGTTGGCGTTGAAGAAGCCGCCCCCGTTGGTGCCGAGTTGCTTGATGGCGATCTGGGATGCGGCCGGCCCGACCGCCAGCACTTGCTCTGCAGCCGTCGCCGGTTCGGTTTGCGGTTTCCCCTGTTCATCCACACGTTGGAGACCGTTCTCATCCAGAACCGGTTTGTCGTAGGGGGCCGGCTGGGTGAGTGTGGCGGTCTCATACGAGCCGAATGTCTGTACGACTCCCTGGGACACCAGGGCCACCGCGAGAAGAACCGAGAGCGGCAGCAGAATGTACAGCGTGCTTCTGGTGAGATCGACCCAGAAATTCCCGATGGTCCGGGCATTGCGGCGGGACAGGCCACGGATGAGAGCCACGAGAATCGCCATGCCGGTCGCCGCCGACACGAAATTCTGAACGGTCATCCCCAGCATCTGGGTCAGATAGCCGAGCGTCGTTTCTCCCCCATAGGCCTGCCAGTTGGTATTGGTCGCAAAGCTGGCCGCGGTATTGAAGGCAAGGTCCGGCGCCACCGAGCCGAGGCCTGCAGGGTTCAGCGGTAGAACGCCCTGCGCACGTTGCAACAGATACAGAGCGAGTAGTCCGGCCCCATTGAAGCACAGCATCGCCATTCCGTAGGTCTTCCAATTCATCTCGTCGGCGGGATTGACCTTGGACAGCCGGTAGATGAGGCGTTCGAGGGGGTCGACGATCGCGTCCACCCCGCACGGCCGTCCTTCGTATACGCGCGCCATGTACCAGCCGAGCGGTTTGGCCAGACCAAGCAGCACGGCGAAATACAGCAGAACTTGAGCCACGCCGTTCACGCTCATTTAGAATTTCTCCGGCTTGAGCAAGGCGATCAGGAGGTAGATCAGTACGGCGACCGATAGGATTCCGGCGATCAGGTCCATACCGTTCATGGGCGCCTCCTACAGCCGATCCAGTGCACCGATCAGCCATGCGGAGAGAAGAAAGAATCCGACGGCGAGAGCTGCGAACAGGGCATCCATACATTCTTCCTTCTTCCGCGCTGGTGACGCTATCAAATGGCGTATAAAAACGGTGTCAAAATTACGGTGAGTCCATCGTCCAGATCAGGCCGAAAATAAGCATGTGCTGAGCCGGCGTCAGTCCGACGACGCCGGGCGCGATGTCGTTCCCCTTGAAGAAGCCGCCTTGCGGCCCCCGCGATTCGTCATAGCGATACTCGAGGCGGGCAATCATATTGATCCACTTGTAGGGCACCTTGTATTCCGCCGTCGTCGTCACGGCCTTGATGAACTGCTCATGACCGGTCATGAGGCCGCTCCGGTCCCAGTACAACTCGGGCCGGAGCGCCGCACTCCAAGGCCCGAGAATGTGCCATCGCATCGGCCAGGCGGTTCCCATGTAGAAGACTCGCGGGTTTCCCGGCGCCGCCATCTCTTGCGTGCCGACCTGATACTCTGCGGCCACGGTGACGGCTTCGTCGGGCTTCCATTCCACAATGGAATCCGAAAAGGAACGCCAGTATCTGAGCGACGTGTCCGACTGGTCGGGCCCGTAGTAGACCGTTTCTTTGAGCAGCCAAGACTTGCCGGGTTTGTAGGCCACTTGCGCGCCGTAACTGGGAAGGCTGTTCGCGTTTTGCAGGTGAAAATATTCGTTGATGACGAAGACGGCGGCGGACCATTTCTCGTCGAACTGATACAGGGCATTGGCGCCGAACATGAGGTAGGGCGAATAGTCGGCGATCCAGGCTCGCGTGTAGTTGAAATTGTCCTTGGCGTAGAGCGACTCGTAGCCGATCAAACTGTTGAAGAGCCCGGCTTGCAGCATCAGGCCGTTTCCCACCGGCGCGAGATAGGAGACATTCGCGCGTCCGAAGTGCCGCAAGGCGTCGGAGCCGTCCACTTTGTGAAGATTCGTTCCAAACGCGAAATTGAGCGCGTCCTGGCCTCCCTGGCCCATGAATTCCATGCCCCAACGCGATCGCTCCGTCGCGTCCTTCCGGACATACACGGCGCCCATGTTGAGATCGAGCTCATTGACCCGGGGCGTGGTGCTCCGGTCCCGAAACTGGTGGTTCTGGGGAAAGTTGAAATCGAGCGAATAGCCGAGATCTACGAAACCTCCATAGTGCCAATCGGGCGGCTGCTGCTGAGCCTCGGGGGTCGGCCCGCCGATTTCGCCCTTGCGATGCTCTTCCGGTCCCGTTGTGCTTGCCGCTTCCTCGCCCAGAGCCGGAACCGTCATCGCCCAGATCCCAATCATCACCACGCTTGCGATCCATCGCATGCCCTGCATGCCCTCCCCGATTCGCCGGCCTATCGACTGCAGCTCGTGGGATGATCCATACCAGCCGCTCTCGATGATTTCGCCGCTTGTCGATGAACCGACTCGCCGAAACGGATCCACCCGACATCCGGCGTCCGGTCATCCCGAGACAAGAACGCGTGAATCATTGCCGCGAGCAGACCGGCGATGCCCAACAGCAGACCGCATGCAATCAGCGTCATGGTCGCATCCCGGCTGGTCGGGACCCGAGGATGTATCTCGATCGGTTCGCCCTGAAAGGCATGGCACGACTGTATCAAACGCAGTATCAAAACGCCGTGAAAGAAGAACGGAAGAGCGTTAAGATCGCATAAAAATGAACGCGATGAGGAAGGATTACTGCTTGGAGTGATCCAGGACACACCACATCCGGCGCGTGCCCGATTTTTGATCGGTCACCGCCTCCCCGCTGAAGAAGCTGACCTGCCAGGCCACGATGTCGTCCGTCGGATGCGGCGTCGACGTCCAGTAGATTTCGGACCGGATGTTGGAGAACGGATGGCCCGTAGGCAGCGCCGGGTCATGTTGAGCCGGATCGATGAGACTCTTGAGTTCCTCGACGGTCGGTCCGCGCCATCCCTTCTGCCCTCCGACATCCTTGGCCATGCAGCGCTCGTTCGACCGGCTCCACACATCGTGCTCACGATCCGGCTCCTGTTCCCAAATCAGGCCGGTCTGGTTGTCCTTGACGGCCGCGCCGTTCAGCACCAATACAAATCTCTGGCTGGAAGAGTCCGCGGCAACGCTAAAGCCGTGCGG
>DATFDJ010000093.1:0-9896 GCA_035252115.1 Nitrospira sp.
GCAATGGCCGCTACTGAACCTGAATTTCCTTGATGCCATGAAGGAGGACAACCATGCGCAAGCTGAATGAATCGGAGGTGTGGGGAAGTGTCTTGCTCTGCGTGAGCTTGGTTTTGCCGGCAGCACTCTTTGCGGCGACGGAATCCAAGAATATGTCGGATGAAATGGTCCGGTCGAGAATCGAGGCGCAATTGCGGAACGACGGCCGGATCAATTGGGAGTTGTTGCGCGTCAAAGTCGAGAAAGGTAACGCCACGCTCTTGGGAGAAGTCGCCAGTCCCGAAGAAAAGGGCTGGGCCGAAACGATCGCCAGCTCGGTGCCGGGCGTACAAAGCGTGCGGAACAATGTGATCGTGGATTCGGCGCTTGCACCGGACCACAAGATCAGACGGGATGTGTGGGAAGCCTTTAAGCAGACGCCTGCTCTCGAAAGCAATCCGACGGTCCGGATCTCAGTGCGTCAGGCCGAGGTGACCCTCAAGGGCGACGTCCTTGATGACCTGTCGAAGAAAGCCGCCGAAAGAGCGGCGGAGAATGTCCAAGGGGTCAAGAAAGTGATCAACCAGTTGCAGGTGGTGGATCAATTACCCCCGCGGACAGCCGATAGCCTCGAACTCGTCCGCTGACCGCATACTAGGGATCTCCTGTTCGATCGTCGGCGCCGGCGGATTCGGCGAGAGACGATAAAGGCCGAAATCCGAATACGCTCAATGAAGAACAACTCGATCCCTTGGAAGGAGAGCCTCCCGTGACGCGACGAAAGAAGAGAATCGGATGGACTGTGCTCTGTTTGATGAGCACGGCCATCCTTCTGAATCTTGCCTTTGCTGAAGATCGTGGGCAGTCCAGTTATATGCCCGTGGATATCAAGGAGACGTTCGCGTCGATCATGACACGCATGAAAGCGGCAAAGCCCGAGATCATGAGACGGCAGGTGACCTTGTTGGAAGAACGCTACGATCTGGGCAACCGGCCTTCCAAGGATGTCACGATGTCTCGCGGGAAGCCTATCCAGGAAGGCATACGAGTCAACTCCCTCAGGGAATGACCTGGGAAAAGTTACAGGTCATGAGCCCAGAAGAGGTCCGCGAAAAGGGTGTGTTCCCGGCGGGGTTCTTTCCTCTTCCCCACCCGAATCACCCAGAAGGCGGCATGGTATTCCCGGCGCTCCACATCCTGGAAATACAGAAGCAGGAGGGGCGGGATCTTACCCGCTTCGACCTGGATTTTGATCTGCCGGACCAGTTTCTACCGGAGTTTCCCCCGCCCATGTACCTGACGACGCGGCCGGATCTCGGCGATGTATCCCAGGGGAAACTAGTGACCATCGAGAATTACTATGAACTATTTAACGGCATCCTGAATCCGAAGCAACTCGAGGGCGTGCGTCTGTTGCTCACGCCGTTCCCGCAGCAACAGTTCAACCAGACCGAGGACCGGCGCTCGGTGCGCCCAAGTCGAGGCGTCGTGTGCTTCGAATGTCATGCGAACGGCCATACGAACGCCAGCACTCATTTAGCCGGTGACGTCCGTCCTCAGGAGTTTCGTCATCGGCTTGACACTCCTACATTGCGCGGCGTGCACATCCAACGGTTATTCGGCTCCCAGCGCGCCTTGCACAGCGTCGAGGACTTCACGGAGTTTGAGCAACGCGGGGCCTACTTCGACAGTGATCCGGTGATTGCAACGAAGAAAGGCGTCAATATTCTTGAGCGGGGGAGCCAGGTGCACTTCATGGCGGAGTTCCAGGAACTTTTGGACTTCCCACCGGCGCCCAAGCTCAGGATCGACGGCAAGCTGGATCCGAAAAGGGCCTCGGAAGCCGAGAAGCGTGGACAAGCCCTGTTCTTCGGTAAGGCCACCTGCGCCAGTTGCCATCAACCGCCGTACTACACAGACAATCTCATGCACAATCTCAAGGTCGAACGTTTCTACAAGCCGCGCATGATCAACGGCGTGATGGCGTCCGCCGACGGACCGATCAAGACGTTTCCCTTGCGGGGGATCAAGGATTCGCCACCGTACCTCCACGATGGGAGACTGCTTACGTTGGAAGATGCCGTGGAGTTTTTTAATCTCATGCTGGAGACGCGTTTGACGGCCGAGGAGAAGGCGGACTTGGTCGCGTTCCTGAGAGCGCTCTAGAACAAATGAGAAACGCTAAGCATTGAGGTCATGCTCATGGAACACTCGTCATTGCGATGCCGGTTTTATCGCTGGTGGATTGTCTGTGCCGGCGTGCTGCTCTTGCACACGCCGGACGCCCTGGGCCAGATGGTGTTGTTGCCGGATGATCGGGTTATCGTCGGCACCGTCACGGACATCCGGAGCGATCAGGTGCAAGTCAGGCTGGATGCGGATGATGTAGAGCCCCGCTATCTGTCCGCCAAGGAAGCGCAAGAAAAAGGCGTCTGGCCGCTCAAGAAAGGCGATCGATTGCACATCGTCGTCAATGAACAGAATACGGCGCTTGGATACCATCGCGTCGGGGATCCGGGCTTCCATCAGATCATGCGGGGTCGGCTGGCACAGCCGCTGATCGTAGACCAGGAATGGGCGGTGGTGCAGCGCGAGGGCGGAGGAGAGCACGCGTATCATGTGCGCCCACTCATCCGGAGCAAGATGGCAGGCGTCCCGATCAGACAGCCTGCCGTGTTCTTGATTGATGAGACGAATCAAATCATGGACGTCGTGTTCGGCAGTGAAGAGACACTTCGGGCGGCGATCACGGGCTGGCATGGCTCGCCGCCGAAAAGCGTCGATCGGCAAGTCCGAGGGACCCTAGTGAAGCCGGTCGCCGACAACCATGTGACGATTCGGACGGAAGACGGCCGGGAGCGCATCATCGAGTTCCGCACCTTTGTTCAGGACAAACTTGCGAAGCTGCGGGCGGGGGAGTCGGTGATTCTCTTGCTGGATGGTGAAAATAAGGTGGCGGATCTCGCTGTTCCCCCTGTTCCTTGAGAGTTCAGGCGCGCGCACCGCTCAGGCAGTGTGCCGTGTCGGAGAAGTACAACACAATCCACATAGAGGAGGACTCGTCATGAAGAATCTTTTGAGTTTGATCGCATTCGCAGTGGTCATCAGTTTTGTGATGGTACCCTTGACATACGCTGCTGATCGGATGCCGGAGGGCACGAAACAGTTCCAACAGCAGAACTCGGATAAGGCCCAGCAAGGTCAAGGGTTGATCAACGAGCAGTCCATGAAGAGCCAAACCCAACAACAGATGCAGCAAACCCCTGGGACGACCGTTAAAGGGGCCCTGCTGAAGACGGACGGAGAGTTTTATACGATCCACGATGCGTCCGGCCACGAAGTGCGCGTCCATGTCGACAAGAATACGAAGCTTGACGGCTCCATGCCGTTCATAGTCGGAGACAAGGTTGAGGCTCAAGTGACCGCTCAGGGCCACGCCAACTCCATGAAACATATCGCGGCGGCGAAGTAAGTCCGATCCGCCTTCCCGGCAACCGGGACCCTGGCTGCCGGAGAAGGATAGGAAACGCATTACGAGAGTCTAGACCGAAGAGGTCGGCAAGGAGTCACGCGTGCCAACTGCTGTTCCCCAACCGGTCGTCGCGCCGCTCACGCGGGCCGCCATTTTTCTGGTCGTGACCGTCAACCCCGGACAGAACAGTGAAGCCGCCGTGCGGACCTTGTGTGGTGAATTGGCCGCGCTGCTGCGCGCAGTGGGCTTCCGTGATCTCGATGGCCGGCTGTCGTGCGTCATGGCATTCGGCTCCGACGCATGGGACCGGCTCTTTGGAGAGCCAAAACCAAAAGACTTGCATCCGTTCCGTGAGATCCACGGCCGGCACCACGCGGTCGCAACGCCGGGCGACATCCTCTTTCACATCCGCTCCAAGAAACGCATGGATCTGTGCTTTGAGCTGGCGACACAGATCATGTCACGGCTCGGAGACGCCGTGTCCACGGTAGATGAAGTGCACGGGTTCAATTACTTCGATGATCGCGACCTGATCGGCTTCGTCGATGGGACGGAGAACCCGGTGGACCAGGCCGCTGTCGACGCGACCATCATCGGCGACGAGGATGCCGCCTTTGCCGCCGGGAGCTACGTGATCGTACAAAAGTATCTGCATGACCTCAAGAGATGGAACGAGCTGCCCATCGAACAACAGGAGAAGATCATCGGGAGGACCAAACTGTCCGACGTCGAGCTCGACGATGCCGTGAAGCCGACCTCGGCGCACAATGCATTGACGACGATCGTTGAAGACGGAAAGCAACTGGAGATTTTGCGGGACAACATGCCGTTCGGCGACATAGGCAAGGGAGAATTCGGCACTTATTTCATCGGTTATGCCCGGTCCCCGCGGAGGATCGAGCAAATGCTCGTGAACATGTTCGTGGGTCGGCCACCCGGCAACTATGACCGACTGCTGGATTTCAGCCGCGCCGTGACCGGCACGCTGTTTTTTGTGCCGTCGGCGACGTTCCTGGAGAATGTGACGGCAGGGAAAGCAGCCCCGTCGCTTGCCGGCTCGATCTCGAAAGAACATTGTGCCGAGGACAAATGCACATCGCCATCGTCTCCGTCCGACGGGTCGCTCGGTATCGGTTCGCTGAAAAAAGAGGCGGGAATACATGAATAATCTCCATCGGGAACTTGCTCCTCTCTCCGACAAAGCGTGGGCTGCAATCGAAGCGGAGGCATCTCGCACCCTCAAGCGCCACTTGGCTGCGCGGCGAGTCGTCGACGTGCAGGGTCCGAAAGGGCTCGAATTCTCGGCAGTCGGCACCGGGCATCTCCGCCAGATCCAAGCACCCGGCGATGGGATCCAAGCTGCACAACGCGAGGCGAAAGCGCTCGTCGAATTGCGTGTTCCATTCGAACTCACGCGCCAGGCGATCGACGACGTGGAACGCGGTGCGACGGATTCAGACTGGGGGCCAGTGAAGGACGCGGCGCGAAAAATGGCCTTCGCCGAAGATCGCTCCGTGTTCGACGGCTACGCCGCGGCGGGCATTCAGGGTATCCGTCAAGGCAGCAGCAATCCCGCATTGGCGCTCCCTTCCAATGCGAAGGGTTATCCCGCCGGGGTCGCCCAGGCGGTGAGTCAATTGCGGCTCGCCGGAGTCAACGGGCCTTATGCGCTCTTGCTGGGCGCTGAGCTGTACACGGCCGTCGGCGGGGGGAGCGACGAAGGATATCCCCTCCTTCGACATCTTCAGCATCTTCTCGATGGAGAGATCGTGTGGGCTCCGGCCATCGAAGGCGGTTTCGTGCTGACAACGCGTGGCGGTGATTTTGAGTTGAACATCGGCCAAGACATCTCTATCGGGTACGCGAGTCATTCCAACACGAAGGTCGAACTGTACTTGCAGGAGACCTTCACGTTCCGACTGCTGACGACCGAGGCTGTCGTCGTGCTCGCACCGGCACAAAAGTAAACGTTGAGGAGGAGCGAAATTGCGTAAGCGGTCACCGATCCCTGCCTCGCACCTTCGGTTGAAGCGCGCGTACGAGCCGGCTTCGCCCGATGACGGCATGCGCATCCTCGTCGATCGACTATGGCCTCGCGGGGTGAGCAAAGAAGAGGCCGCTCTCGATGAGTGGGAAAAGGATATCGCGCCGAGCGCGGCGTTGCGGAAATGGTTCGGACACGATCCCGAGCGCTGGCCGGAGTTTCAGCGCCGGTACAGAGCCGAACTGCATCGACATATCGAAACACTGGATCGCCTTCGTGCCCTGGCGAGGAAACGCACGGTCACCCTCGTCTACAGTGCACACGATGAAGAGCACAATGATGCGATCGTGTTGAAAGACGTGCTCCTGGAAGGAACAGGGACAGGGACAGGAGTTTGAGATGGCCAACAAATTATGCGACATCTGCAATAGCCGGCCGGCAACCGTACGCGTCGCCGTTCTTCAGGACGGCAAGCAGAAGCAGCTCAGCGTCTGCGACTACCATTATGCCCAGCTCGCCCGGCATCAACGCGCGCTCTCGCCTCTGGAATCCCTGTTCGGATCCAGTCTCCTGCGGGAGTTCTTCGGCGATCAGGCGACCCAGCCGGGTGTTTCGTGGCGCGGGTCGCAATCCCCCTCTCCCGAGAGCATGCCGGTCGAACGGCACTTCAGCGACCATGCAAAGGAGCTCCTGCAGCGGGCCGCCGAGAAGGCCGTCGAGCTCGGCAAGCGGGACGTGGATTCCGAACATG
This sequence comes from Nitrospira sp., assembly GCA_035252115.1. Lineage (GTDB taxonomy): Bacteria > Nitrospirota > Nitrospiria > Nitrospirales > Nitrospiraceae > Nitrospira_C. The sequence goes on from DATFDJ010000093.1 coordinate 6,187, forward strand.
TTCTCTCCGTGCTCGCCGACAACGACGTCGTTCAGGCGATCCTCAAGCAATTCAAGATCTCGCCCCAGGAGTTGAAGGACTACATCGACAAGCATGCGCCGCAAGGACCGGCCGATGCCGAGAAGGGGGGACGGACGGAGATCGGCGTCTCACCGCGCGTCAAGAGCGCCCTCGATCGCGCCATGCAAGCGTCTGTCGAGCTCGGCCACAGTTATGTCGGGCCCGAGCATTTGTTGCTCGGTCTGGCGGAGGTGCCGGACAGCTTCGCCGGCTCTCTGCTCCAGAAGTACGGCCTGACAGCCAACGCCTTGCGGCAACAGGCGGTGAAGGTCGTCGGCAAAGGCGCCGAGGAAGGGCGCGTCGAAACGCCGACCGGTACTCCGCAGTTGGACAAGTACGGCCGCGATCTGACGAAGCTCGCGCGGGAAGGCAAGTTGGACCCGGTCATCGGACGCTCAAAGGAAGTCGAGACGACGATCGAGGTGTTGGCGCGGCGCAAGAAGAACAATCCGGTCCTGATCGGCGAGCCGGGTGTCGGCAAGACGGCCATCGTCGAAGGTCTCGCCCAGCGCATCGTCAATCGGGATGTCCCGGAAGTCCTACGGGACAAGCGGCTCGTCGAGCTCAACGTCAACTCATTGGTCGCCGGCTCAAAATATCGAGGGGAGTTTGAGGAGCGCGTCAAGCAGTTGATGGACGAGATTGCGGGAAAGCGCGATGAACTCGTGCTCTTCATCGACGAGCTTCACACGATTGTCGGTGCGGGGCAAGGCGGCGGGGAAGGAGGCCTGGATGTGGCGAACACGTTCAAGCCGGCTCTGGCGAGGGGCGAGTTGAATCTCATCGGTGCCACCACGCTCAATGAGTACCAGAAGCACATCGAGAAGGATGCTGCGCTGGAACGGCGTTTTCAGCCAGTGTTCGTGGACGAGCCGACCGTCGAGCAGACCATCAACATTCTGCGCGGACTCCGCGACCGGCTGGAGGCCCATCATAAGGTGACGATTCAGGATCAAGCCCTCACCGCAGCAGCCGAACTTTCCGACCGCTATATCACGGGACGCTACCTGCCCGACAAAGCTATCGACCTGATCGACCAGGCCGCCGCACGGGTGCACCTCTCGGCAACGTCTCGACCTGCGGATGTCCAGGAGTTGGAGGCGGAGGTCGGGCAATTGAAGCGTGAACAGGCCTATGCCGCCTCGCGCAAGCAATTCGATCGCGCAAAGGAGTTCGAGCACCAGCTTGCCGCCAAGGACAAGACGCTCAGGGAGACGACTGAGGCCTGGAAACAGAAGATCGGATCCAGCACGACGGAGGTCACGATCGGGCATGTGGCCGAAGTCGTGTCGAAACTGACGGGCGTGCCGGTCACGGAGCTGACCGAAGCGGAGCGCGACAAACTTCTCAAGATGGAGGAGCGGCTGCACGAGCGAGTCATCGGGCAGGACCGAGCGGTGAGCGCGGTCAGCGATGCGGTCCGGTTGGCCCGTGCGGGACTTCAACAGGGCGATCGCCCGATCGCCGTGTTCATGTTCTTGGGCCCCACCGGTGTCGGCAAGACCGAGCTCGCCAAAGCGCTCGCCGAGATCGTGTTCGGCGATGAAGACGCCGTCATTCGCCTCGATATGAGCGAGTACATGGAGCGCCATGCCGTCGCGAGACTGATCGGCGCGCCTCCCGGCTATGTCGGCTACGAGGAGGGTGGACAGTTGACGGAGCGGGTTCGTCGCCGACCGTACAGCGTCATTCTGCTCGACGAGATCGAGAAGGCCCATGCCGATGTCTACAACATCCTGCTGCAGGTCTTTGATGATGGTCGGTTGACCGATGGAAAAGGACGCGTCGTCGACTTTACGAACACCGTGATCATCGCGACCAGCAACCTCGCCTCCGATATCATCATGGCCGGCCACCGAAAATCAGGCTTCATGGAGTCCGAGGACAAGATGAGAGATCAGGTGATGGTGGTGGTCCGTCATCACTTTCGACCGGAGTTTCTGAACCGGATCGACGAAATCATCATCTTTGATGCCCTCGATCAAGAGCAGATTCGCCAGATCGTTCGGCTTCAACTCGCGCGTGTGAGGCAAACGGCTCACGGGCAGGGCATTGAGCTGGAGTTCGACGACTCGCTCGTCGACCATCTTGCGGAGGAAGGCTACCAGCCGGAGTTCGGGGCGAGGGAATTGCGTCGCCAGATCCGCCAGCAGGTCGAGACTCGTCTTTCCAAAGCGATGTTGAAGGATGAGATCACCGAAGGAGATACCGTGGTGTTTCGCTACGGCGATGGGAACGTCGCCTTTTCGGTCCACAAACCGGAGAAGCAAGCGGAGCCCCAACCTGACGGAAAGAAATCGAGCGGCGTTCAAGCAGAAACCGCCACAGTCAATGGGAATGTCCCGCATCAGGCACAGACAGATCAACCCGTAGAGAAGGCCGGGCATGGCAGGAAGAAAGGCAAGAAAGCCGCCGGAGGAAACGCGACCATTGGCCGTCTTCGGAGCGGGAGGGACAGCTAGGCCTTTCCTTCATCGATCCTCTGCCGCTTGCGATCGGGATACAGCCAAGGAGAACCAGCGATGAGAATACAAGACCCAAAACGTGGTCATCCCGAGCAGCAAGCGGTGCTCGACCAACGAGTGATCACCTCGTCATTCGAGCGAAGGATCGGCTTGGGGGGAGTTCAGGACCAAGATGTGCTCGCCGTCGAAGAAGCGCTGGAGATTCGTCTTGTGTATGGTGCCACGAACCAGCGCACCAGCAGGACGATCTCTGTGACGATGCGCACACCGGGCAACGATCTCGAGCTGGCCATCGGGTTTCTGTTCGCTGAAGGGCTGATATGTTCGCCAGAAGACGTTCTGAGCATGCAGCACTGCGGACCTTCCGCGGGACCGCTCCAGCTCCGGAACGTCGTGCGGGTCGAATTGCGGCCCGAGGCGAAGATCGACCCAACTGGTCTCGAACGAAATTTCCTCTCTACGTCAAGCTGCGGCGTCTGCGGCAAGGCCTCGATCGAGGCGCTGCCGGCGTTGCGGCGCACCCGATTATCGGATGGCTTCGCCGTGAATGCTTCAATCATCCACGATCTTCCCGACATGCTACGCCGCGCGCAGGCGGTGTTCGATTCTACCGGAGGCCTGCATGCGGCCGCCCTCTTCGACCGTCACGGACGACTGCACGATGTGAAAGAGGATGTCGGGCGGCACAACGCCCTCGACAAACTGGTCGGCCGGCAGTTTCTCGATGGGATGCTGCCTCTGTACGACCGGCTGCTCCTCGTGAGCGGACGTGTGGGTTACGAGCTGGTCCAAAAGGCGATCGCAGCGGGCATTCCGATTCTGGCCGCGATCGGCGCTCCATCGAGCCTCGCGGTGGATCTGGCAAGAGATGCCGATATGACGCTCGTCGGCTTCGTGAGGGATCATCGATTCAACATCTACAGCGCCTCTCACCGAATCTGCCACAAGACCGATGAGTGCTGAAACTTGTCACCGACGAGGCAGCCATGAGCGCAGGAAAAGAAAGTAACGCGTACCGGGTGGATGCACAACACCGTCCGACGACAGAGCGCCGTGGTCAGAGCGACGCCGACCGATTGGAAATGTTGAAGGCCGCCGAGCGCAACACCGCCGGCGAGCCTGCATTGCGACTCGCGCAGCCTCCTGAAGAAACGGTGCCAGCGAGGCGCGGCCCCGCCGCGCACG
>DATFDJ010000094.1:0-14684 GCA_035252115.1 Nitrospira sp.
GGGCGGAACGATGCGCTTCGCAGCCTGGCGGGGGTTGTCTGAGGCGTATCGATCGGCGGTCGAGGGGCACTCGCCGTGGAACATGGATGCGACCGACGCGGCGCCCATCGTGATCGACGATGTGACCGCATCGACGATCGACTCCGCCTTGAAAGAGACGGTGCTCGGTGAAGGCATCCGGGCCCTGGGCTTCATTCCGCTTTCCTACGGCGGCCGGGTGATCGGAAAATTCATGGTGTATTTCGACCGGCCCCACCGGATGACTCCGGAACATCTCGATGTGGCGCAGGCCATTGCCGGGACGCTCGCAACCGGCGTCGAGCGCAAACGGGCGGAGCGGAAACTCCAAGACAGCGAAATGGAGCTGGCTGCGGAGCTGACGGATACACAACTGCTACAGGCCGTCGGCGCGGAGATGCTCAACGAACGGAATGCGCAAGCCTTGTATGACCTAATCGTCGACGCGGCCCTGGCGATAATGCAATCGGAGTTTGCCAGCATGCAGGTGTTCTATCCGGAGCGGGGCGAGTTGCTCCTCCTGTCGCATCGCGGGTTTTCGCCGGAGAGTGCGGCGGCCTGGAAATGGGTCCGCCCCGATACCGGCTGTGCCTGCGGGGAAGCCTTGCGCATCGGCCGCCGCACGATCGCCGAGGACATCGAGACCAGCGGCTTCACGGTCAAAACGGAAACGCTGCATCACTATCGGACCATGGGAATACGCGCCGTGCAATCGACGCCCTTGGTGTCGCGCACCGGCAAGCTCGTCGGCATGCTCTCCACGCATTGGCGACGGCCGCACCGTCCGCCGGAACGGTGCTTACGCTCGCTCGACCTTCTCGCCCGGCAGGCCGCCGACTTGATCGAGCGCAACCAGGCGGAGGCCGCACTGCGCGAGAGCGAAGACCGGTTCCGGACCTTGGCCCAAACGGTGCCGAGCTTTCTGTTCGAGACCGACGCGGCCGGTTCCAATATCTGGGTGAGCGACGGCTGGTGCAGATTCACCGGTCAATCGCAGGAGAGAGTCCGCGGGCACGGGTGGGCGGACGCCTTGCATCCCGACGACCGCGCGGCCAACGTCGAGCGCTGGATCGCGTGTATGAGCAGCGGCGAGCCGTTCGAATCGCGCCAGCGTTTGCGCCGAGCCGACGGCGGCTACGCCTGGGTCGTGGCCAAGGCCTTGCCGGTTCGCGACGACAGGGGAACGGTACGTCGCTGGGTCGGCTCGGTGACCGACATCGACGGAATCGTCCGAACCGACGAAGAGCTGCGCTCGTATGCCGAGGAACTGACCCGCTTCAATCGTCTGGCGGTGGATCGGGAGTTGCGCATGATCGAACTGAAGAAGCAGGTCAATGAACTGTGCGCCGAACTGGGCAGGCCGGCCCCGTATCGGATCGCCTCGGAGTCCGAGATGGACGCGGCGGAGACAGGGTCATGAGCGAACGAGCGATTTTCGAGAAGGAGCTCCTCCGGGCCGCCGCCGAGTCGCGCGAGTCCCGGGCCGCGACGCTGAACCTGTTGGAAGACACGCTCGAAGCGAGGCGACAGGCGGAGAAGGCGGTCGAGGCCTTGCGCGACACTCAGGCCGCGCTCCTGCGCGCTCAGCAGGCGGCGCATGCCGGCCTTTGGGAGATCGATCTCGCTTCGCGCAAAATGACCTGGTCTCAAGCGTACTATGAATTGTTCGGTCTCCCGCTCAGCGAAGAACCTTGTCTGGAAAGCTGGCGACGACGGGTGCATCCCGATGACCTGGCCGACGCCCAAAAGCAGATTCGCAGGAGTCTGGAACAGCCGGGACCCCACAGTTTCCAATTCCGCATCGTCCGGCCGGACGGGACGGTTCGATGGGTCCAGCGGCAGGGCGACGTGATGTGCGATGAAGAGGGCCGGCCGGTCCACATCTCCGGCATCACGTTCGACATCACGGAGCGGAAACAGGCGGAAGACGCGCTAACCGCCAGCGAGGAGCGATATCGCGTCACGTTCGACAATGCGGCGGTGGGAATGGCGCATGTCGGGCTGGACGGACGGTGGCTGCGTGTCAACGACACGCTCTGCCGGATCACCGGCTATTCGCGGGAGGAACTGCTCGCCACGACGGTGTCCGACATCACGTTTCCCGACGACGTGGGCCCGACGATGTCCTTGATGCGCCGATTGATATCGGGAGAACTCTCCACCTACACGCTCGAGAAGCGATACCGACGCAAGGACGGTTCCTCCGCGTGGGTCAACGTCAGCGTGTCGCTCAAACACGATGCGGAAGGCCGGCCGCAGTACCTGATCGGCGTCGTCTCGGACATCACCGACCGCAAGCACGCTGAGGAGGAGCGGTTGCGCAGCGAGGCGCGCTTCAAGCTTCTCGCGGAGAACGCCGCCCTCCTGTTGCGGAGCGATTTGCCGCAGCGCCTGGTGGATCGCCTGTGTCGGAACGTGATGGAGTTCCTGGATTGCCAGGTGTTCTTCAACTACCTGCTCGACACCTCGACCGGACGGCTGCGCCTCAATGCCTGGTCCGGAATCCCGGACGAGACGGCGCACCGCGTGGAATGGCTCGATGCCGGTTCGGCCGTCTGCGGTTGCGCGGTGTTGAACGAGACACGCATCGTGTTGGAAGACATCGGGCGCACGGCCCACCCGGGAACCGACCTGGTCCGGTCCATGGGCATTCAAGCCTGCGCCGGTCATCCGTTGATCGCCCAGGGCAAAATGATCGGGACGCTCTCGTTCGGCACCACATCCCGGTCGTCCTTTTCGGCGGAAGACCTCTCGCTGATCGAAGCGGTCAGCGACCAGGTCGCGATCGCCTTGCAGCGTCAATACAATGAAGAGGCCTTGCGGGAGAGCGAGCGGCGTCTGCAACAGTGGAGCGAGCAACTGGAAGAGCGCGTGACGGAGCGAACCCAGGAATTGGTGCAGACCCACCAGCGGCTGCGCGGGCTGGCGACCGAGCTCAACTTGACGGAACAGCGCGAGCGAAAAAAACTCGCCGCGGTCCTGCACGATCATCTGGCACAGTTGCTCGTCCTGTGCCGGCTGAAGTTGAGCCAGATGAAGCGGACGGCGGAATTCACCGCATCGACGCACGAGCTGATCAAACAGACGGAAGAGGTGCTGGCCGAAGCGCTCACGTTCACGAGAACGCTCGTGGCCGATTTGACGCCGCCGGTGCTCCACGATCTGGGTCTGCGGGAAGGCTTGAAGTGGCTGGCCGACTATATGCGCCGCTTCGACATGACGGTGACCCTGGCATTCGACGAGGCCGCGCCGTGGAAGCTCCCTGAGGAGCAGGCCGTGCTGTTGTTTCAGTGCGTCCGCGAGCTGCTGATGAACAGTTATAAACACGCCGAGACGAAAGCGACCAGCGTCTCGCTGGCCTATCGGGAGCACGTTCTGTCCATCCAGGTGCGGGACAGAGGAAAAGGATTTGCTGCTGCTGCTGCTGCAGATAGCATACCATCCACCAAGTTTGGGCTATTCAGCATCCGAGAGCGGATGGCGGCACTGGACGGATCTTTCGACATAGAATCCGAACCGGGCAAAGGGACCACGGCCACACTGACGCTGCCGCTCGCGCCGAGGACGGCGGGTGACGAGTCACGGGTGACGGGTGACAAGTCAAAGCACATCCAGGTCAATCAAGAAATTCCCATCGTTCGGTTCGGCGGCACGTCACCTGTCACGCGTCACATGTCACCTTCTCCGATTCGCGTTCTTCTGGTCGACGACCATGCCATGGTGCGCCAGGGCCTTCGCAGCGTACTCGACAGTTATGCCGACGTGGAAGTCGTCGGCGAGGCGGCCGACGGAGAGGAGGCGATCGCCGCCGTTGCGAAGTGGCGGCCGACGGTCGTCGTCATGGACATCAATATGCCGAAGCTGAACGGCATCGAGGCGACGGCTCGGATCAAAACCCGATACCCGGAGGTCGTCGTCATCGGACTGTCGGTCCAATCCGGACGGGAGCCGAAAGAAGCCATGCTGCAGGCCGGCGCCGCCATGCTGCTGACCAAAGAGGCGGCGGTCGAACGGCTCTATGACTCCATTCGTCTGGAATTGCAGGCGCGCTAAGCTATAGCGCCCACATTATTCATGACGGTTCGTCACGAAACCGCCTAGACGCCAAGCGAGACGGGCGCGCGGAGTCCCGAGAGACCGAGGCATACTTGAAACAGTATGTCGAGGTCACGAGGGACGAGCCCGTCCGCCTGGCTGCGGACACTTGCAGCCAGGCTTGTTGTAGCGGTGTATCGGCGGTTGCAGTAGAAGCGCTCATGGGTAATGCGGGCTAGGGGTTCCCCCGGTATCTTTCTTCACTCACCCGGCGCTATTTTTGCTGGATTCCGTGAGCAACGGGCGTTTCTCGCGCTGGTGCGCGGAAGCCGTTGACTATGCCGGTGATCAGGTCCTGCTCGCTCCCAAGGGGAATGGCGGGTTCGGATGTCCAAGCCCATCGCCCATCGCTACGTGTTGGCTGCGGGAGCCGTCGCAGTCGCGGTCGTCATCCGATTCCTGCTTGATCCGCTGTTCCCACCCGGCGTGCCGTTCATCACGTTTTTTTTCGCCGTGATGGTGACCGCCTGGTACGGAGGCGTGGGTCCCGCCTTGGCCGCGGCTGTGCTTTCGATCCTGGCGGCCGACTACTGGTTCATCGATCCCAAGGGGACCTTCAAGATCACGCCGACCTACGGCGCGGTCTTGAGCTTGTTCAGCCTGGAGGCCGTCGGCATCGCCTTTCTCAGCGGCCAACTGCATGAGGCCAAACGCCGGGCGGTAGTCGAAAAGACCGATCGGCAGCAAGTTCTCGACTCCATCAGCGACGGGTTCATTGCGTTCGATCACGACTGGAGGTGCCGGCTGGTCAATCCTCGCGGCGCCGAAATCCTGGGCAGACCGATCGAACACCTGCCGGGCCGGCTCCTCCAAGACCTCTTCCCCGACCTGATCGACACCCCGGATTGGGAATTGATGCAGGACGCCCAGCGCAGCGGGATACGAAAAAGCATCGAGATTTTTTCGGCCACCCGCCAGCGCTGGTACGAGTACCGCCTCTACCCGTCCGCAGACGGATTGTCCATCTTCTTCAGCGACATCTCGGAGCAGAAGCAGGCCCAGGAAGCCCTGCGCGAGAGCGAGGCGCGGTTTCGCACCATGGCCAATACGGCACCCGTGCTCATCTGGCTCTCCGACAGAACGAAATCCCGCACCTGGGTCAACAAGCCGTGGCTTCGCTTCACCGGGAGGACGATGGAGCAGGAACTCGGACACGGATGGACCGACAACATCCATCCGGACGACCTCGACCGCTGTCTGGATCTCTATGGAACCTCCTTCGACCGGAAACAATCGTTCAGGATGGAGTACCGGCTGCGCCGGCATGACGGCGAATATCGATGGACGCTCGACGAGGGGGTGCCGCGCCATGCCGAGGGCGGCGAATTCCTCGGCTATATCGGGTGCTGCGTGGACATCACGGAGCGCAAGCACGCGGAGCACGCGCGGACGAGACTGGCCGCGATCGTGGAATCGTCCGACGATGCGATCATCAGCAAGGATCTCAACGGCATCATCGCGAGCTGGAATCGCGGCGCCGAACGCCTGTTCGGCTACTCGTCGTCGGAAGCGGTGGGTCAGTCGATCACGATGCTGATGCCGGCCGATCGGAAGAACGAAGAAACCGGGATTCTGGAACGGCTCCGCCGCGGCGAACGGATCGATCATTACGAAACCATCCGGCAGCGGAAGGACGGCGTCCTGCTCAACATTTCGCTGACCATCTCCCCCCTCGCGGATTCCCAGGGCCGGATCGTGGGCGCGGCCAAAATCGCGCGGGACATCACCGAACAGAAGCGGGCCGAAGCGGCTCTTCTGGAAAGCCAGGAGCGGCTCCGCGCCTTCGCGGATCAACTGGAGCACCTCGTCGAAGAGCGCACGCACGATCTCGCGCAGTCCCGGGACCGGTTGCGGGCGCTGGCCGCAGAGTTGAACTTGACGGAGCAGCGGGAGCGCAAGCGTCTGGCGAGCGACCTGCACGATCACCTGGCTCAGATGCTGGTCCTCTGTCGCCTGAAGCTGGCGCAGGCGAAGCGATTCGTCGGACCGGGATCGTCGTTGGACATCATTACGCAGACCGACGACGTGTTGGCGGACGCCTTATCGTACACCAGGACCATGGTGGCCGATCTGGCTCCGCCGGTGCTGCACGATTTGGGATTGCCGGCCGCCTTGAAATGGTTGAGCGACTACATGAAACGCTACGACTTGACCGTCACGGTGGAGCTGCCGGGCCACGACGTGCGACTGCCTGAAGACGAAGCCGTTCTCCTGTTCCAATCGGTCCGCGAGTTGTTGATGAACTGTCGCAAATATGCGGGCGTCGGGGAGGCGCGCGTCGCCCTGCGCGCGGAGGAGGGCCGGTGGCGGATCGACGTGCGCGACGACGGCGTGGGATTCGATCCAGCGGCCATCACGGCCGCGGAATCGACGGCCGGGTCGAAGTTCGGGCTCTTCAGCATCCGGGAGCGCATGCGGGCGCTCGGCGGATCGTTCGACATCGAATCCGGTCCCGGAAAGGGCACCACGGCGACACTGATCCTGCCGATGCGCCGCGCTGGCGAAGCTGCCGAAACGTTAAGCGTTAGGCGTGATGCGTCAAGCGTGGAGGCCCAGACTCAGGAGATCGCTCGACCTGGAATATCCGAATACGCATCACGCATCACCCATCACGCATCACGACAGCAACACCCGAACCTCATTCGGGTGTTGCTGGTCGATGACCACGGCATGGTCCGACAAGGCCTCCGCAGCATGTTGGAAACCTATCCCGACGTTGAAGTCATCGGCGAAGCGTCCGACGGGGAGGAAGCCGTCGCGCGCGTCGAACAATGGCAGCCGGCCGTTGTCGTGATGGACATCAACATGCCGAAGATGAACGGGATCGACGCGACAGCAGCCATCAAGTTGCGACATCCTGACGTCATCGTCATCGGCTTATCGGTGAATGCCGCGGGCGAAACCGAGCATGCCATGCTCAAGGCCGGCGCCGCCCTGCTGCTGACCAAAGAAGCCGCCGTGGACGAATTGCATCGTGCCATCCGGCGATCCGTGGAGACCGCGCGACGCGGCTCTCTTTGAGACCGGCCTGCCGTCCCTCATCACGACACCAGGGCATCGATCGGCTCGGCATCGGGTGAGCGCCTGGGTCTCTCACGACGCTCTCCATCGCTTGCCGCTCTCCTGCGATTCACCAGCACATTGGTCCTGCGTAAACCGACGGCTACTGGGGTGATCCCCAGTGATGCCGCCTGGGAGGACCGGCTATGGTCAGATTACCTGCCATGCTCGAACAGCATCACTCAGTCAAATTTTACGAAGACGAAGCCTTTCTCTTTGAATCGGTCGTCCCGTTCCTGAGAGCCGGCCTGCGGGCAAAGGGCACCGCGATCGCGGTTGCCGCCTCGGAACACTGCAAAGAATTCGAGAAGGAATTGGCGGCCTGGAACCTGACCGGTCAAAACCGGTTGGTCGTCATGGACGGACGGGAGGCGCTGTCCCGGTTCATGGTGAACGACTGGCCCAGCGAACCGGCGTTTCTCTCCTGTTTCGAGGATCTGGTCGCCGAGGCGTCCGCAGCCGGCCCGGTGAGCATTTTCGGAGAAATGGTGGCCATCCTCTGGGACGAAGACAAATGGAAGGCCGCCATTCGGCTGGAAGAGATATGGAACAGGCTGGCCGGCCGCTACCTGTTCTCGTTGTTATGCGCCTATCCGCTCGGGGCGTTCAAACAGGAAGAACACACCGACGCATTCCTGGACATCTGCGGCGTCCACAGCCGCATCATCCTCACGTCGGCATGCCGATAGCAGATTGGCCGCCAAGCTTCTCTGTCGGCCAGGAAAGCTGACGCGTAGCCCTTCGTAGTTCGGTCTTCTCGTATCTCGTCTCTCGCTTTCGTGTTTCGAGTTTCACGTTTCGGGTTTCGAAAGATCGCAACTCGAGACACGCAACACGAAACTCTTTATGCCCCACTCACCGCGCTTCACGCTTCACGAACGACGTTTCACGATTTTTATCCGTCATCTGTGACCGTATCCTGCCGACCAGGCCACCTCCACCACGCGCGCGACGGAATCGCGCGGCGGAACATACTCGTCGAACATCGTCGTGTAGGAGTCCTGCATCAACGACTGAAACTTCTCCATCCGATCGGCAGGCACGCCGGCGAGCGTACCGAGCGACCGAAGATACTCACCCGATCCGTGCGACACGTCCGTCCGAATGTTCTCATACGCGTAACGGGTGAACAGTTCGGTTTTTTTCCTGGCCCGCGCCAGCGCATCGTCGCCATACGCGGCGCCCGGCGTCGTGCTGGACGTGAAATCGGTCGTCGCTCCGACAATATCGCCGATGGCATTCGAGGTGCCGTTCGTCAGATCGCTCGTTGCGTCGAACGGAGCCTTCGTGAGCTCCGTCGACGCGTCCGTAATGCAGCCCGCTACCGCTACACACAAACCGCCGATCAACAGCGGCCATGCCGTCCATTTCATATCGTCCTCCTTCCTTCGTCGCTCGTATCACGTCTCTCGTATCTCGAGAGGGACCGTCGGTCTCTCCTCGCTTTCGTGTTTCAAGTTTCGTGTTTCGGGTTCCGTAAGATCGCAACTCGAAACTCTTCCGCTTCACGAGATACGCTTCACGTTCTTGGTTGCAATAGAACCGGGACAGGCACCGTCGTAGAGGACCGGAGCCAGTCCCACCTAAGAAAGACATACCGTGTTTTGACTGCCGTATTCGCCTGGGAAGGTCCATAGGTCCGCGACGCGAGCAGGAGTAACGAGCGTCACGTTTGTGCGCGCCGGCGAGACGGTGAGCGCCCCGTCTCTTTCATCTCGTCTCTCGCGTTCGGGTTTCGAGTTTCGTGTTCCGGGTTCCGAGAAACCGCAACTTGAAACACGCGACGCGAAACTCTCATGCTTCACGCTTCACGAGATACGCTTCACGAACCACATGGCCGCTAGGGTCTTCCCCAGGCCTGCCTCCCATCTGTGAATGTTAAATGTGGAAGTGGCCATGGCCGTCACCACTCCGTCCCCTCACAACGTTGACGAGCCGCCTACGCCGCAGGCCGAACGGCACACCCGGTTGGGCGCATGGGTCGAACCGGGCGGCGTACGGTTTCGCGTCTGGGCCCCTATCCATTCCAGGATCGACGTGGTCTTGGAGGACAACGGGCGAAGCTTTCCCTTACTGAAGGGCGACCAGGGTTATTTTTCGGGTCTCGTGCCGATCGCCGCAGCCGGCATGAGCTACCGGTATCGGGTGGATAACGGCGCCGCCTATCCCGACCCCTGTTCCCGATATCAGCCGCAAGGGCCGCACGGACCATCGTTGATCGTGGATCACAGAGCCTATCGGTGGCGCACGCCTGACTGGCCGGGACTGCGGATGCCGGAGCAAGTATTTTACGAGCTGCACGTCGGGACGTTTACGCCCGAGGGCACATTGGACGCCGCCGCCGGCCAGCTTGACGAGTTGAAAGACTGCGGTATCACGGTCATCGAACTGATGCCGCTGGCGGAATTTCCCGGCCGGTGGAATTGGGGATACGACGGCGTCGATCTGTTCGCGCCGGCCCACGTGTACGGCGACCCCGACGCGTTGAAGCGCTTTGTCGATGCGGCGCACGAGCGGGGATTGGGCGTGATTCTCGACGTGGTCTACAACCACTTCGGGCCGGACGGCAATTATCTCCTCACCTACAGCGACGCGTACGTGACCGACCGACACAACGAATGGGGCCAGGCGGTGAACTTCGACGGGCCCGGATCGCGCGGCGTGCGTGATTTCGTCGTGCAAAACGCCTGCTATTGGGTCGAAGAATACCGGCTCGACGGGTTGCGGCTGGACGCGGTCCATGCGATCGTCGACGAAAGCCCGCTCCATATTCTGGCGGAGCTCTCCCGGCAGGCGAGAGCCGCAGCCGGCAACCGCTCCATCATGCTGATCGCGGAATGCGAATCACAATTGATTCAAGCGATCCGGCCCATCGATCAAGGCGGCTGGGGCCTCGACGGCATCTGGAGCGACGACTTCCATCATATCTGCCGCGCCGCCTTGACGGGGCGGAGCGAAGCCTACTGTTCCGACTATCGCGGCACCGCGCAGGAGTTGCTCTCCGCTGTCAAGCAAGGCTTCGTGTACCAAGGGCAACGCTACGAATGGCAGCGCAAACCCCGCGGCACGGTGGTGAGAGACGAGCCGGCGCACGGTTTCGTATTTTTTCTTCAGAACCACGACCAGGTGGCGAATCACCTGCATGGCGAGCGCATGCACGCGTTGACCTCGCCGGCACGGTACCGGGCGCTTGCCGCGTTGATGTTGCTCGCGCCGGAAACGCCGCTGCTGTTCATGGGACAGGAATTCGGTTCCACCAGCCCCTTTTTGTTCTTCGCCGACCACAACCCCCAGCTCGCCGCGGCGGTGTACGAGGGCCGGAAAAAGTTTCTCTCCGAGTTTCCGTCCTATGCGACGCCGGAGGCCCAGGAAGCGGTACCGGATCCTTCGGACCCGGCCACGTTCGAACGGTCCCGTCTCGATTTCTCCGAACGGCAGCGCCATGCGCCGCTGTATCGGCTCCACCGCGATCTTCTCCATCTACGCCGCGAAGACCTGGTCATCGCCCGCCAGGATCGCGGGGCGATCGGCGGGGCCGTGCTGGGTCCGCAAGCGCTCGTGCTGCGCTACTGTACGAAGACGGACGACGATCGCCTGCTGGTCGTCAACCTGGGACCCGATTTGAATTTCATCCCCGCGCCCGAGCCGCTGCTCGCACCGGTTCCGCACGGCGCCTGGATTCTTCAATGGTCCAGCGACCACCCGAACTACGGGGGCCCCGGCATCGTGAATCCGTTGACGGAGACCGGCTGGCGCATTCCGGGGGCGACGGCGACGTTTTTCGTGGCCGTGAAGGCGTGATGCGTTATGCGTGAAGCGCAAGAGTTTCGCGTTGCGCGTTTCGAGCGATCGCGACCCGGAACACGAAACTCGAAACATGAAACGGTTTAAAGATGACCCTCGCGTCTCCAGAGCTCAATTTCGCCGGGACGACGACCGACGACGTCGCCTCGCTGCTCTTGAAAGAATGGCTCGTCACGAACGGCCTCGGCGGCTATGCATCCAGCTCGCTCCTTGGGATCGCCACACGCCGTTACCACGGACTATTCGTGCCAGATCTCCCCGGACGGGGACGGACCATGATCGTGCCGCGCGTCGACGAGATCGTGGAGCGGGGGAGCGACCGCATCCTGCTGTCCGGAGCGGAATATGCGGACGGGCGGATCGACTCGGACGGCGTCCGTTACTTGAAACAGTTTCGCCGTGAGCGGCAGATTCCGGTGTGGACCTACGACGTGGCGGGGTCCGTGCTGGAAAAGCGCGTCGTCGCGCCGCACGGGCAGAACACGGTCTACCTGCAATATGCGCTGACGGACGGCCCCGCGGTCCGCTTGCGTCTACGACCCTTCGTGACGTTTCGCATGCACGACACCCAACTGTCCGACAGCTACGCCGGACCGTTCTCACTGACCATCACCCAGGGCCGCCGCTATGAAGTTCCGTTGCCCGACGGCGCTCCGCCTCTGAAGCTCGGTCTACGCCCCCGCTGCGGCGTCTTCGTGTCCGACGAGTTGATCAGCGGCGACGTGTTGTATCGCGTGGATCGGGATCGCGGCGCCGAGCATACGCAGGATCTGTTCAGCCCCGGCTATTTCACGGCCGAACTGTCCACCGGCGCGCGAGTCTCGTTGGTGGCGAGCGTCGAACCCTGGGACTTGCTCGAATTGAACTGCGACGACATTTTACGGGCCGAGCAGCAGCGCCTGGAGAAGCTGTCGTCGGCAGTTCCCGCATTCCGGCAGGACGAATTCGTCAGGCAACTGCATCTGGCGGCCGATCAATTCGTCGTGATCCCCGGGGCGCGGCCCGAGGAGCAAGCGCTCGCGCACGCATCGGGCGACGAGGCGCGCACGATCATCGCGGGCTACCATTGGTTCGGCGACTGGGGCCGCGACACGATGGTCAGTCTCGAAGGGTTGACGCTCTGCACGGGCCGGCACCAAGAGACGCGAGCGATTCTTCGGACCTTCGCACACTACATCAAAGACGGACTGATTCCCAATCTGTTCCCGGAGGGAGCGAGGAAGGGGCTGTACCACACGGCGGACGCCACGCTCTGGTATTTCCATGCTCTGGACCGGTACCTCTCGGCAACGGAGGACCGCGACACGCTGATGATGCTTTATCCGGTCCTCAAGGATGTGATCCGTCACCATCTGAAGGGCACGCGGTTCAACATCGGCATGGATCCGCGCGACGGTTTGTTGCACGCCGGGGCGCCCGGCTATCCGCTCACCTGGATGGATGCCAAGGTAGAGGACTGGGTCGTGACCCCCCGCCGCGGAAAGCCGGTGGAAATTCAGGCGCTCTGGTACAACGCGCTCCGGTTGATGGCCGAATGGGGCGACCAGCTCGGGGAGCGGACGGATCAGTGGCGCGAAACGGCGGAGCGGGCGGAAGCCTCATTTCACCGCCGCTATTGGTTCGGCCAGGGCGGTTATCTCTATGATGTGGTGGACGGCGAGCGGGGCAACGACGCCAGCCTGCGGCCCAACCAGATTTTCACGCTGTCCCTGCGCTTTCCCGTGCTGCGCCGGGAGCGGTGGCGTCCGGTCGTCGATGCGGTCACGGACAAACTGCTGACTCCCTTCGGATTGCGTTCGCTGTCTCCCGATCATCCCGACTACAAACCGAACTATGCGGGCGATCTGCGCGCGCGCGACGCCGCGTACCACCAAGGCACCGTGTGGCCCTGGTTGATCGGTCATTACATCGACGCGCGGATGCAAGTTTACGGCGACCAAGCCGAGACGGGGCGTTTGCTCGATGCTTTCGACGGGCATTTTCGAGAGGCGGGCCTCGGCACGATCAGCGAAATCTTCGACGCCGAACCTCCCTACCGGCCGCGCGGCTGCATCGCGCAGGCCTGGAGTGTGGCGGAAGTGTTACGGGCGTATCTGAAGACGCGTGACAGGTGACAAGTGACGAGTGACAAGTCAAGGGATCAACAGATGGGTCGTCACGCGTCACCCGTCACTCGTCAGAGTGACCGTCACCTGTCGCCTGTCACTCGTCACTCTCCGTGCGACATCCGCATCGGGACGAGCGGCTGGCATTATAAACACTGGGTCGGACCGTTCTATCCGGACGGGTTGCGGGCCGACAAGATGCTGTCCTGGTATGTGGACCGCTTCGATACGGTGGAGATCAACAACAGCTTCTACCGCCTGCCGACGGAACAGACGTTCACGGCCTGGCGCCGGAACACGCCCCCGCCGTTTTGCTTCGCCGTCAAAGCCAGCCGCTACATCAGCCACCGCAAGAAGCTCAAGGATCCGGAGCCGGCCCTCGCACGGTTCCTGCCGCTGGTGGAGAGACTGGGGCCGAAATTGGGACCGATTCTCTTCCAATTGCCCCCCCGCTGGTCCTGCAACCTCGACCGACTGAACGCGTTTTTGGACGTCCTGCCGAGCTCCCATCGCTACACCTTCGAATTTCGCGACCCGAGTTGGCACGGCCCCGCCGTCTACCGCGCGTTGCGCCGGCGCAACGCCGCCTTCTGCATCTACGAGCTGGCGGGATTCGAGTCGCCCTATGAGGTGACGGCCGATTTCGCATACATCCGCTTGCACGGTCCGGAAGGCAAGTACGGAGGAGACTATTCGGCCGTGGCATTGGGCGAATGGGCGCGCCGTATCGACCGGTGGCGCAGTGCGCTCCAGGCCGTTTATGTGTATTTCGACAACGATCAGGCCGCCTACGCGGCCAAGAACGCCGCGGAGCTGAAACGACTGGTGCAGAAACAGTGAGTTTATCTGGTCTGTCTGGTCTATCTGGTGCGAACAGAGGATTGTCTGATCCCCAAGCGAGATAGACCAGATGGACCGAATAGACCAGACAGACTGAATAGACCAGACAGACCAGATTGGAGGAAACATGACGACGGTCGGAGATCTGCTCGTAGATCGCTTGATTGAATGGGGAGTGGATACCGTCTTCAGCCTGCCGGGCGACGGGATCAACGGCATCTTCGAATCGTTACGCCGGCGGGAGGACAGGATCAAGCTCATCCAGGTGCGCCATGAAGAAGCGGCGGCCTTCGCCGCCTGCGGGTATGCCAAGTTCTCCCGCCGGCTCGGCGTCTGCCTGGCCACTTCGGGTCCGGGAGGTCTCCATCTCTTGAACGGATTGTACGACGCCAAATGCGACGGCCAACCGGTTCTCGCCATCACGGGCCACACGTTTCACGACCTCATCGGCACCCATTACCAACAGGACGTGGATCTGGACAAAGTCTTCACCGACGTCGCCGCGTACAACGAGCGGGTCATGGGACCGGCGCACGTCTGCAACGTGGTCGACGAAGCGGTAAAGACCGCCGTCGCGAAGCGCGCCGTCGCGCATATTACCGTCCCCAAAGATATTCAGGACTGGTCCGGCGACGGGCTGCGGTCCAAGGCCAACATCGCGAAGCACAGCGGCGACCTTTACAGTGAAGCCCTGCCGCTGCCGCCCCACGCGACGCTCCGGAAAGCCGCCGACATCTTGAATGCCGGGTCCCGGGTCGCGAT
>DATFDJ010000095.1:0-35908 GCA_035252115.1 Nitrospira sp.
TGAGCCGTATGAAAAAAGAACGGGACCACGCTTCCGCCGCGCAACGGTTTCAACGTGGTTCCCGTCCTCTCTCCAACTATCGACGCGCCGGTCTCTGGCATGAGGCTGCGGTCTACTAAACCGCAAGAGTGGGTTGGAATCCCACCCGGCGCACCTTTTTGATTTCATGGCTACCCAGTGCGCGAACACTGAGTAGCCGTAACCCGGCAGATCCCGCGAAGGAAGAACCGGATTACACCCTGGTCGGGTAAGACGGATTATATACCTTCCGGGATCTCCATCCAAGGAGGTCCCATGAACGTGTTGAAGCCAGAAAAGAAGCTTGCTGTCCTGTCCGCGCTGACTGAAGGCTGTTCGATTCGCTCCATTTCCCGCATGACGGGCGTCCACAAGAAAACTATCATGAAGTTGTTGGTCGAAGTTGGAAACCGCTGTCAACAAATGCTGGATGAGAAGTTGCGCGGCATCCGGTGTGAGGCAGTTGAATGCGATGAGATTTGGACCTTCGTACAGAAGAAAGAGGGTCGATTGAAGTTGCCCGATCGAATGGCCAATCCTGACCTTGGCGACCAATACACGTTTATTGCGCTTGACCCAGTGAGCAAAGTAGTGGCGGCGTTCCATGTCGGAAAACGAGATGCCGTGAACACGCACCGGTTTATTGAAGATTTGAGCCGACGGATCGACGGGCCGACGCAAGTCAGTACCGACGCATGGCCGTCCTACAGTCCAGCGATTGCACGATACTTTGGCAATCGGGCGACCTACGCGCAAATCGTCAAACTGTATGCCTCGGTAAATCCTGGTCCTGGTCGCTATGCGCCGCCTCGCGTATCGGGAACGGAAATTACCGAAATCCTCGGCATTCCCGATTACGAGAAGGTCTGCACATCGTATGTCGAGCGGCAGAATTTGACGCTGAGAATGAAGATTGCGCGATTCCATCGGCTCTCGCTGGCCTTCTCGCGCAAGCTGGCGAACTTGAAAGCCGCTGTCGCGCTGTACTTCTGGACCTATAACTTCTGCCTGATTCACCGGTCCCTCCGCATGACGCCGGCCATGGCCGCTGGCATCACAGATAGGATTTGGGAGCTGAAAGAGTTAGTCTCATGAAAATCAAAATAGCCCACTACCAACGGAAGTTCGTTCCGTTGACTTTCCGGAAGACGGTTTGCTACTCTGTCAAAATTCTTTAATCCCTGGGCCAAGTTAGGAGATCCATGCAGGTCAAAGTCAACGGCAAAGTCGAAGAAGTGCTGGCCTCCACCGTCCTTGACCTCCTCCACGCCAAGAACATCGAACCCCACATGGTGGCGGTTGAAGTGAACGATGCGATGATCGAGCGGGACCATTTGGCTTCCACTCCCTTGAAAGACGGCGACCGGCTGGAATTTCTGTTCTACATGGGCGGTGGCTGGTGATGACGTCGCTGTACAAAGAGGTCACCGAGTTGATCGGTCGCACGCCTCTCGTGCGCCTCAACCGCCTATCCAAGCCGGGCAGTGCGACGATTTACGGGAAAGTCGAATTCGCCAATCCGGGCGGCAGCGTCAAAGACCGAATCTGCCTCAACATGATCAACGAGGCGGAGCGGCAGGGCAAGCTGAAGCCCGGCGGCACGATCGTCGAACCGACGAGCGGTAATACGGGTATCGGATTGGCCCTCGTTTCCGCCGTGAGGGGCTATAAGCTGATCCTGGTCATGCCCGAAAGCATGAGTATGGAACGAGCGAGCTTGCTGTCGTCGTACGGCGCGCAGCTTGTCCTGACGCCGGCCTGGGAAGGCATGAAGGGGTCTATCAGGGAGGCGGAAAGCCTGCTGTCGCAAAATCCGTCGTATTTCATGCCGGACCAGTTCTCGAACCCGGCCAATCCCGCCATCCATCGCCTGACGACCGCGCCGGAAATTTTGGAAGCGCTGGATGGTAAGATCGATGCCTTCGTGGCTGCGGTCGGGACCGGCGGTACGATTACGGGCTGCGGCGAAGTATTCAAGGACCGGAATCCCAACGTCAAAGTAATCGCGGTCGAGCCGGCCGGCTCCCCAGTCCTGTCCGGCGGCGATCCGGGCCCCCACAAGATTCAGGGCATCGGCGCGGGATTCATTCCCCGGGTGCTGAACCGAAAAATATTGGATCGAGTCATGACGGTCACGGACGATGAGGCCTACCAGACTGCCAAGCAACTGTCGAAGCAAGAAGGCCTGCTGGTCGGCATTTCGGCCGGAGCCAACGTCTTTGCGGCGCAGAAGATCGCCGAGGAATTGGGCCCCGGCAAGAACGTCGTGACCGTGCTCTGCGACACCGGCGAACGGTATATCAGTATTGAGAAGTATTTTAATATCTAACGTGAAGCGTGATGGGTGATGCGTTATGCGAAGGAAGCATGATTCCGCAGAGAGATCCGGCGACGCATCACGGATGACGTATCACGCATAACGTGGCCTATGGAATTCACCGAAGAACAAATCAACCGCTACAGCCGGCATATTCTCCTGCCGGAAGTCGGTGGGAAAGGTCAGAAGAAGATCGCCAAGGCCCGCATCCTTCTGGTCGGCGCAGGGGGATTAGGTTCACCGGCGGCTTTGTATCTGGCGGCGGCCGGTGTAGGCAGAATCGGTCTGATCGACAGCGATGTGGTGGACTTGACCAATCTGCAGCGCCAGATTCTTCACCATACGCCTGACGTTGGGCGTCCAAAAGTCTTGTCGGGCAAGGAAAAAGTTCAGGCCTTGAATCCCGACGTGGCCGTCTCGATGTACGAAGAACGGCTGACGGCCGGCAACGCGATCAAGATTTTCGGCGACTACGATGTCGTCATCGACGGCGTGGATAATTTTACGGCGAAGTTCCTGATCAACGACGCCTGTTATTTCGCGGACAAGCCCTTGGTGCACGGCGGCATTCTGCGATTCGACGGCCGCGTCACGACCATTATTCCGAAGAAGTCGGCCTGTTATCGCTGCGTCTTCAAATCGCCGCCGCCGCCCGGTCTCGTGGCGTCGTGTCAGGAAGCCGGCGTGATCGGCGTGCTGGCCGGCGTGATCGGCACGATTCAGGCGACGGAGGCCTTGAAGCTGGTGCTCGGCATCGGGCGTCCGTTGACCGATCGCTTGCTCGACTTCGATGCCCGCACGACGCAGTTCAGAGAAATCAAGGTGAAGCGCAATCCCAAGTGCGCACTCTGCGGTGAACATCCGACGATTACCGAGCTATTCGACGACGGCGACCCCTATGCCGGTTGTGCCGTGAAGCCGTAACGCAAGGGACAGGCTCCGGCATCGCCGGCGCCTGTCTCATTAGCCGACGGGGACAGTCGCCGACGGTCCCCTCAATCCAGAGTGGGTGTGACGATGGCCAAGATGAAAGCGTTGACGTGCCGGGAGTGCGGGAAAGAATATCCGACCAAGGCGATCCACGTCTGCGAGATGTGCTTCGGCCCGCTCGAGGTCAAGTACAACTACGACGAGATCAGGAAGGCCGTCTCGCGCAAAAAGATCGAGGAAGGCCCGCGCAGCATGTGGCGTTATGCCGACCTGCTGCCGGTCGAAGGGCAGAATTATATCGGTCCCCATGCGGGGTTCACACCGCTCGTCCGGGCCAGGAATCTGGGAGCCTACCTGGGACTCGACGAGCTGTACATCAAGAACGACACCGTAAACCACCCGACGTTGTCGTTCAAGGATCGAGTCGTTGCCGTGGCGCTGACCCGCGCTCGTGAGCTGGGCTTCGAAACCGTTGCCTGTGCGTCGACGGGCAATCTGGCCAATTCCGTCGCCGCTCATGCAGCAGCGGCGGGCATGCGGTGCTATGTATTCATCCCCGGAGATCTCGAAGCGGCCAAGGTGCTGGGGAATCTGATCTACAAGCCGAACGTCGTGGAGATCGAAGGCAACTACGACGACGTCAATCGGCTTTGCAGCGAAATTGCCGGCGAACATGGGTGGGCGTTCGTCAACATCAACATCCGTCCCTACTACGCCGAAGGGTCCAAAACCCTGGCGTTCGAGACGGTGGAGCAACTCGGCTGGCGTACGCCCGATCAAGTCGTGATTCCCATGGCCTCCGGTTCGCTGCTCACCAAGATCTGGAAGGGTCTCCATGAGTTCAAGGCGCTGGGTCTCGTCGATGAGGTCCGCACGAGGATCAACGGAGCCCAAGCCGAAGGCTGCTCGCCGATTTCCACCGCCTTCAAGGCCGGCCGCGACTTCTTCAAGCCGGTCAAGCCGAAGACGATCGCGAAGTCACTGGCCATCGGAAATCCCGCGGACGGCTACTATGCGCTGAAAGCGACGGCAGAAAGCCGGGGTTCGATGGACATGGTCTCGGACGAAGAAGTGGTGGAAGGCATCAAGCTGCTCGCGCAAACCGAGGGCCTCTTTGCCGAGACGGCCGGAGGGGTGACGATCGGCGTGTTGCGGAAGCTCGTGAAGCAGGGCACGATCAAAAAATCGGACGTGACGGTGGCCTATATCACCGGCAACGGACTGAAGACGCAGGAAGCGGTGATCGATGCAGTGGGCCGGCCGGTTCGAATCCAACCGAGCCTGGTGGCCTTTGAGAAGACGTTCAAAATGGGAAAACACGGCGGTGGTGACGCATGATCAAAGTTCGTATACCCACTCCTCTCCGTCCGCTCACGAAGGGTCAGGGCGAAGTCGAAGCGCCGGCGGGCAGCATCGCGACAATGATCGAGATGCTGGACAAGGCGCATCCCGGCTTGAAAGACCGTCTGTGCGACGAAACCGGCGAATTGCGGCGCTTCGTGAATATCTACGTGAACGAGGAAGACATCCGCTTCCTCAAGGGGAAGGAGACCTCGCTGAATGACGGCGACGAAGTCTCGATCGTGCCCGCCATTGCGGGAGGATAGCAATGTCGAACCTGCGTTTCCATATCAGATTTCCGGAGGACAAGATCAAGGAGCCGGTCATCTACGAGATCGGCCATGAGTACAAGGTCGTGACGAACGTCCGGCGAGCCGATGTCCGCGAGACGACCGGCTGGATGGATCTCGAATTGACCGGCGAGACCGCCGAGATCGAGCGGGCCGTCGAAGGCCTCCGCAAGAAAGGCGTCGTCGTCGATCCGATCGAATTGAATGTGGTGGAATAGCCATACCGTGAAGCGTTCCTCGTGAAGCGTATCTCGTTTCGGATCGCGCTTCACGCTTCACGAACGACGAGCGACGAAAAGAATGGAACTGACCGAGCAGCAAATACAGAGATACAGCCGGCATATCATCCTTCAGGATGTGGGCGGCAAAGGCCAACTCAAACTGCTCGACGCCAAGGTCCTGCTCATCGGCGCAGGCGGACTCGGCTCCCCTGCGGCACTCTATCTGGCCGCCGCCGGAGTCGGCACGATCGGGCTGGTGGACGGCGATGTGGTGGACTTGTCGAACCTGCAGCGGCAGATACTCCATTCAACCGCCACGGTCGGGCATCCCAAGGTTGAATCGGGAAAGAAGACGCTCAACGCCATTAACCCGGACATCACGATCAACGCGCATCATCAACTGGTCGACGCCGAGAACATTCTTTCCCTGATCGGGCAATACGACATGGTGCTGGATGGATCGGACAACTTCACCACCCGATTTCTCGTGAACGACGCCTGCTTCTTCGCGAAGAAGACGCTGATCTCCGCGAGCATGTTCCGTTTCGAGGGGCAGTTGACCACGATCAAGCCGCATGCGGGCTATCCCTGTTACCGTTGTCTCTATCCTGAGCCGCCGCCGGCCGGCTTGGTGCCCAACTGTCAGGAAGCAGGGGTGCTCGGTGTGTTGGCCGGTACGATGGGGATTTTGCAGGCATCCGAAGCCATCAAGGAGATTCTCGGCATCGGCGAGACTATCGCCGATAAGCTGATCATCTACGACGCCTTGGAGATGAAGTTCCGAAAGGTCGGGCGGCCGAAGGACCCGGCCTGCCCGCTGTGCGGTCCGAATCCGAAGATCAAGGACCTCAGCATGGACTACACGGTCTCCTGCACCATCTAGCAACCGTGAAGCGTGAATCGTGACACGTGAAGCGCAAGACGGGCACGGAAACTAGCCCCCAAGTGGCCGATCTGGTCGTTCCTCAATCGATTCTCGATGAGCTCGTCGCGCATGCGCGGGAACTGGATCCCCACGAGTGTTGCGGGTTCCTTGCAGGCACCGGTCACAAGGTCGAACGAGTCTACAGAATCAAGAACATCGTCAGTCTGGACGGGGCGACCGAAGCGGCCGTCTTCGACGAAGCCAAGGTCCGGCATCTCTCACGGCTGTCGCCGGAAGAACGGGCGGAGATCGCCTTCATCATGGATGCCCAGGAGATGTTTCTGGCCGTGAAGGACATGCGAAAGAATGGGCTGACGCTCCAAGTCGTCTATCACTCCCATCCTCACGATCCGGCCAGGCCCTCGGTCACCGATATCAAGATCGCCAATGATTGGGAGGAAAACTGGTCCCGCCTCAACCTCACGCTTCCCATCTACCTGTTGATTTCCCTCATGGACAAGGCCCGTCCGGACGTTCGTGCCTATTGGATCAAAAACGGCGCCGTCACACCGGCTCAGATCGCGACCGGCTAGCGAGTCGCTTCAACATGTTCATCAGGTATGGGGTTTCCTTCTTCCGCCTTCCGGTGCCATAATGCCCGCATCATCGACCTCTTCCAAGGAGTGATCGTCATGCGACTCCGGCTGACCATACTTCTTCTCTCATTCAACGCCATCCTTCTTTCCGGCTATCCGGCATGGGCCGAGGACAAAAGCTTTTATAGCCCGGTTATCTTCATCGACAAGGACAACCACCGCATCCTCATCTCCACGTTGGGTTCGGTCTTCTATATTGAAGCGCCTGAGGCGGCACGGCCGCATTTGGAAAAACTTCCGATCTCAGGCCTCGTCGACTTCGTCGTCGAAATGCGAGGAGACGGAAAGATGCCGTTGATCAAGACCTGGAAGGTCAAGTCGGGCGAATCGCCATGTATGTACTTCGACGGGAAGGAATGCAAGTAGACAGGATGGTGAAAGAGGCGCCTGCAGGGGTTTTAACGATCTCACTTCACGCTTCGCGAGCGACGCGTCGCGATTACTCGGAACTCCCCAACATATCGTCCACGAGCGGCCGGTTGATGTCGGTGCAGCCGGGACAAATGGTGTCGAAGAGGGCTTCGTAGTTCTGAACGAAGTTTTTGTGGTCGGTCAGCTTCTCCGCGATCACCTGCTCGTAGCAACTGTCGCAGAGCATCATCAGGCCCCGCATCACCGCGACCGTCTTTCTTCCAGCGCTACTGGGCATATCACAAAACCTAAGTTTTGAGTTTTCAGTGTTGAGTTTTTAATTGACGGAAACTGCCAGAAATTCTGGCTAACTCACAACTAAACATTCAACACTCAAAACTGTATTAGACGGATCCTTTCTGCATTGCCACGAAAAAATCTTCGGCCTCCAGATCAATGCCGCAGGATGGGCATTCGAT
Organism: Nitrospira sp.; assembly: GCA_035252115.1. Taxonomy (GTDB): domain Bacteria; phylum Nitrospirota; class Nitrospiria; order Nitrospirales; family Nitrospiraceae; genus Nitrospira_C. The sequence goes on from DATFDJ010000095.1 coordinate 7,469, forward strand.
CGGCTTGTCCGGCGGCGGAATCTCCAATGCCGTCCGCTCCACCCGTCCCCTGCAGACGTGATAGAAACGCCCGCGGGCATGTTCATTATCCAGCGGATCGTTTTCGTAGATCAACACCATATCGACATGATTCAGTGACGGGTGACAGGTGACTCGTGACAGGCTTGTCTAAATCTCGTCATGTTTGGAATTGGGCTTCGTACAACGCGGCATACAGACCGTCGTGCGCCATCAGCGCCTCATGTGTGCCTTCTTCCGCCACCCGGCCCTGGTCCAGCACGATGATGCGGTCCACGCCATGAATCGTCGAGAGCCGGTGCGCGATGACGATCGTGGTTCTGCCGCGCGTCAACTCATCCAGTGCCTCGCGGATCTTCACCTCGGTCTCCGTATCGATGTTGGAAGTCGCTTCGTCGAACATGACGATGGGCGGATCTTTCAACAGCACGCGTGCGATGGAGATGCGCTGCCGTTGGCCGACGGATAATTTGACCCCGCGTTCTCCGATCCAGGTATCGTAGCCTTCCGGCAACGCCGTGATGAAGTCGTGAGCACGGGCCGCCTCGGCCGCCGCCTCGATGTCGTCTTGCGTTGCGGACAGGTTTCCGTAGAGGATGTTCTCTTTCACGGTGCCGTTGAACAGAAACGGTTCCTGTTGGACCAGACCGATCTGGTTTCGAAGGAACGCGAGCGGAAGATCACGAATATCGTATCCGTCGATCGTCACCATGCCGTCGGTGACGTCGTAGAACCGCATGAGCAGCTTCAACGTGGTGCTCTTCCCCGCCCCGCTGGGTCCCACCAGAGCGACCCGCTCACCCGCGTGCACGGCGAATGAGACTCCGCTCAAGACGGGACAATCGGGACGATAGGAGAAGGCGACCTGTTGGAAGGCGACCTCTCCCGAGAGTCTGGGAACCGGGGCCTGGACACCGGGCTTGTCCCGTACGTCCGGTTCGGTATCGATAATCTCGAAGACACGCTCGCTGGCCGCCAAGGCATGCTGCAGCATGTGGTTGACGGAATGAATCTGATTGATCGGCACGTAAAATTGCGCGAGGTACGACACGAACATCACCAGTTCACCGACCGACAGAGTGCCCGCCAGCACTTCGTGCGTGCCGTGCCAGAGGACCAGCGCCCCGCCCAGGCTGCCGACGAGCATCATGCCGGGGGAATAATACGACCACAGGTACATCGCCTTGAGCGTGTCCTGCCGGCACTGGTCGCTTTTCCTGCCGAAGCGGCCCTGTTCGTACGCCTGGCGGTTGAATCCCATCGTTTCTCGAATCCCCGCCAGGGCGTCCTGCAACAGCGCGTTCAATTCGGCGGCGCTCTTTCGGACCTGGCGGTAATGGCCGTGGACCCGTTTGGTAAAGAGCATGGCGCCGACGATCAGGATCGGAATGGGCACAAGGGCCAACAGCGCCAGCTTCCAATTCAGCCAAAATAAGACGCCCATGATGCCGACAAGGGTGAGGCCGGCGATGAGGACCTGTTCCAACCCGTCGACAAAGATGCGCTGCATGTGCTCGGTGTCGTTCAACACCCGGGACATGATTTCGCCGCTGGGACGGTTCTCGAAAAAGCTGATGGACAACCGCTGCAGCGCCGTGAAGACCTGGACGTGGAGATCGTGGACGACTTGCTGTTCCAGCGTATTGTTCAATCGGATTCTGATCGAGCCGCATAGGTTGCGCAGGAGGTAGGCGGCCACGAGCCCTGCGAAGACCCATGGCAACAGATACGTCTTTCCGGCTTGGACCACGTCGTCGATGACGACTTTAATGAGCCAAGGTGGAACCAACTCGAACCCGGTCGTCAGGCCGGCGAAGAGAAACGTGCCGACGACCAGGACACGATATGGACGGAGGTAGTGGAGGACCCGCAGCAGCGTTTTCACAAGGGTGGATGAATCGAAACCGTTAGATCACGGGGGTCGGCTCTTTGCGCCAGTACTGGTCGAATTCCGTGAGTTGAGTCAACGTTGATAGATCGGTCATCCGGTCCAAAAACAATTTTCCGATCAGATGGTCCATCTCGTGCTGAATGCAGACGGCGTAGAGCCCATCGGCTTCGATATCCAGCGGCTTGCCGTTCCGGTCCAAGCCCTGCACGCGCACCAGCGACGGCCGCGTGACTTTTCCCCGCAGACCGTCGACGCTCAAACAGCCCTCCCAGTTCTCCACCTGTTGAGGGCCGTAATAGACGATTTTTGGGTTGATGAGCGTCGTGGCCGGAAAACCGCCTTCCCCGTCACATCCCATGACGACCAATTGAAAAGACCGGGAGACTTGGGGAGCGGCCAAACCGATGCCGGGTTCTTCCAGCATGGTCTCGAACATGTCGTCGATCAACTGCTGGAATTCCCTCGTCCCGATTTCGCGGGTATCGACAGGCTCTGCGATCTTTCTCAGGATCGGATTGCCCAGCTTCGCGATCGGCAATACTGCCATCGACTTTGCCCTCATACGCCGCTTCTTGTCCTGCGCCTAATGCCTGACGCTTCACGTCTCACGACGTATTTCATATAACACAGCGATTTTCTGCGCCGCAAGGCGCCCTTACCCTTGCCGGGGCGCGGCGCGCTTGGGCTGCGGCAACTCGAACGAGTCCTTCTCGATATTCCACCAGTCCGTCCATTCACGGGCCCATTCCTGCCGGTCCTGTTTCGTCGAGGCATCCCAGTCATGGAACTCGGTCTCATGGCGCGTCAGGATCCAGAGCGATTGCACGGCGGACATGGCGACGAACCGCTCCTCATCCGCCACCATGTCGATCAACAACGGCACCACCGCCTTGTCCCGGACATACCGCCCCTCGAATGCGGCGGACTTGCGGATGGAGGGATTGGGATCCTTCGACATGGTCTGAATGGCCTCCGGTGCTTTGGCCGGATCCAACCGGATGGCGACACGCAGCGCATGCTCACGCACACGCGGGATTTCGTTCGGCTCCTTGGCGGCCGTGATGAGCGCGGGGACGGCGGACGCGGCATTCAACATGGAAAGGGTTTCGATGGCGTTATAGCGGGCACGCGGGCCCGGCATTGTGAGGGCTTTCACCAGCACGGGAACGGCCGGCTCGCCGAGGTGGACGAACTCGCCCATCGCCCAGAACTCCTGTTTCCCTTCCAACAGCGGCAAAAGCGCTTCCGCCCGTTGCAGCTCTTCCTGGCTGAGCGGCTTGGTATTTTGCGGGACAGTGACAGCCGAAGCATCCGAGCCCTTGGGCGGCATTTCGTAGGGCATCTGAACGGGGACGGGGCGCGTCCCTTCCACCGCATGGACGGCGGTGACCATGAATGCAATCAACAGCGCGATGGCGGTCACTGTTCCGTAACGTCTTAACAGCACGGCAGTCCCCTTTCGTGAAGAATCATGGCGGCGGCACTCGCTCCGATCGCCGATGGACCAACTCATATAATACCGGCAACACGACCAAAATCAAAACCGCCGCCGTCAGCATGCCTCCCACCACGACCCGGGCCAACGGTTTTTGCGCCTGCGAACCGATTCCCGTGGCCAGCGCGGCCGGCAGGAGTCCGATCGCCGCCGCCAGGGTCGCCATGAGAATCGGGCGCATTTGGACATCGGCTCCCTTGACGACGGAATCGCGCAGCGACAGGCCGGTGCGCCGGAATTCCTCGATACTGGTGACGAGCAGCACGCCGCCCAAGATCGCCACGCCCAGCGTGGAAATGACCCCCACGGCCGCCGAAATGCTGAAGTTCGTCCGCGTTGCGACGAGCGACAGCACGCCGCCGACCAGCGCGAAGGGAACGGTCGAGAGCACCAGCAAGGCGTTCTTCAACGAGTCGAACGTCGTATACAGGAGGAGCAGAATGATGAGGAGGCTGATCGGCACGATCGTGATCAACCGGCGTTGCTCGTCCTTGAGTTGGTCGTATTGCCCGGCCCACTCCATCCGGTACCGTTCCGGGAGGCTGACCTCTTTGGCCAGCCGGAGTTGCGCTTCTTCGACCGTGCTTTGCAGGTCTCGCTCCCTGACGCTGAATTTGATCGGAATGTAGCGCTCGTTGTTTTCGCGGTAGATGATGAAAGCGCCGGTCTGCGAGGCGATCGTGGACAATTGCTTGAGCGGAATCCGGGCGCCGTTCGGCGTGCTGACCAAAATGTTGCTGATGGCCTGCACGTCCTGCCGGAACTCCGGCAGAAACCGTACGACCAAATCGAACAAACGCTCGCCCTCATAGACTTGCGTCACCGCCTGTCCCCCGATGGCGGCCTGCACCACCGCATTCACATCGGCGACCTGCAGCCCGTAACGGGCGCTCGCCTCGCGGTCCACCTGGATCAAGAGATTCGGCTGCCCGACGAGGCGGAAGATACCCAGGTCTTTCACGCCTCGGATTCCCCTCATCGCATTTTCAATTTCGACGGCCTTGGCCTCGAGCGTTTTCAGATCGGGACCGAACAATTTGATCGAGTTTTCGCCTTTCACGCCCGACATCGCTTCTTCGACGTTGTCCTGGATTACTTGTGAAAAATTGAAGATCACGCCGGGGATCTGGCGCAACCGCCCTTCGATTTCCTGGATCAGATCGTCTTTCTCCATGCCCGACCGCCATTCTCTTTGCGGCTTCAGGCTGGCCAGAAACTCTGCGTTGAAGAAGCTGGTCGGGTCGGTTCCGTCGTCCGGTCTGCCCAGTTGCGAGACGACCGTCGTGACTTCGGGCAATTGTCGAAACATGCGGCGGATGTCGCTCGCGAGCCGGGCCGCCTGGTCGAAGGAAATATCGACGGGCATGGTGGCCCGCACCCAAAGGTTGCCTTCCTCCAGCGCCGGCATGAACTCGCCGCCAAGCGATTGCAGCGCGATGAAGGTGAGGAGCAGGAGGCCTGCCGCCGCTCCGAGCACCAGGAGGCGGTGCCCCAACGAGAAATTGAGCACCCGGTGGTGCAGCCGGCGAATCACACGGACCATCGTCGTATCGTGCTCGTCGAGAGGCCCGCGAAGCAGAAACGAGCAGAGGACCGGTGCGAGGGTGAAGGCCACGATCAGGGCGCCGGCCAGCGCGAAACCGTAGGTGAACGACATGGGAGCGAAGATTTTTCCCGGCACGCCCGTCATCGTGAACAGCGGGATGAACGCGACGACGATGATGGCGGTCGAAAAAAATATGGGGCGTCCCACTTGCCGGGCGGCCCGGACGATATGCTGGTTGACCGTCACACTGGGCGTCTTCGCGCGGGCCAGGTGGAAGAAAATGCTCTCCACCATGATCAGCGTCGAATCGACGATGATGCCGAAATCGATCGCGCCCAGCGAGATGAGGTTCGCGGACTGGCCGACGAAGACCATCATGGTGAAGGTGAACAGCAAGGAGAGCGGAATGGTCAACGCGACGATCAGCGCCGCGCGGAAATGTCCCAGGAAGAGAAACAAGATGACGAACACCAACACCATCCCGCTGATCAGGATGTCCGTAACGGTTTCGACCGTCGTGTGGATCAGCGCCGTCCGATCGTAGAACGTGCTGACTTTCACGCCCGAGGCGAGCTTCCAGGTGTTGAGGTCCTGCACCTTTTCCCTGACCTTGTCCAGGACCGGCAAGGCTTTGTAGCCCCGCTGCAGCAGTACGACGCCTTCGACCACGTCGTCGCGGTCGTCGATGCCGACCTTCCCCAGGCGGACGCGGTGGCCCACCGCCACCGTCCCAAGCGATCGGACGAAGATCGGCGTCCCTTCCTTTTCGGCGACCATGACGTTCTCGATGTCTTGTATGCCGTTGATCAAGCCCAGGCCTCGAATGTTGTAGTTCTGGGCCCCGACGGTGAGGTAGTTCCCGCCGACATTGGCGTTGCTGTTGGTGAGGGCCGTCATGACTTGCGACAGGCTGACGCCGTAGCTCAACAGTTTTCCGGGATCGATGTCGATGTGATACTCCTTCGTGGTGCCGCCGAAGGCCGTGACGTCGATGACGCCGGGAATGCGCCGGAACTCCCGCCTCACCTGCCAGTCCTGAATGGTCTTGAGATCCGTCAGCGAGGTCCCGCCGTTCGCCGTCAGCTCGTAGCGGTAGATTTCGGCGATGGCCCACCAAGGCGACAGGCTGGGCTGCACGCCGTTGGGCAGTTGCACCGAGATGAGCCGGTTCAAGACCTCCTGCCGGTCGCGAAAATAATCGGTGCCGAAGTCGAAGTAGATTTTGATGTCGCTCAATCCGAAGATCGAAAGCGAGCGCACATCCTTGAGGCCGGTCATCCCGGTGAGCGCGACCTCGATGGGGATCGTGATCTGGCGCTCGATTTCCTCGGCGGACCACCCGGGATTCTGAGTGATGACCTCCACCATGGGCGGTGAAGGGTCCGGATAGGCCACGATGTCGAGGAGGTGAAAGGCGTAGAGTCCGCCGAAGAGAAGGGCGAGGCCGAGCGCACAAAGCAGAAATCGTTGGACCAGGGAGATCTCAACGATGCGGGCGATCATGAGACCGTCAAGGTCCTAGCGCGCATTATTCATGGCGGTTTGTCGCGAAATCGCGCAGTCGCCAAGCGAGACGGGCACGCGGAGCCCCGGGCGGCCGAGGCGTACTTGAAACAGTACGTGGAGGTCGCACGGGGCGAGCCTGTCCGCGTGGACACAGGGCCGACCGTGTCCAGGCTTGTCGCAGCGGCGAATCCGCGATTGCAGCAGAAGCGTTCATGAATAATGCGCGCTATCCTTTGGCTTCCTGGCCGTGAATCAGCACCGCTCCTTTGACGACGATGCGTTGTCCGGAACTGAGGCCCTCGACGACACGCACATAGTCCGGCGAGATGGGCGCGACCGTAATTTCCCGCTTCACGTATCGATTATCGCCTTCGACGACGTAGACGTATTGTTTCCCATCCGACTCCAGGACGGCCTCACGGGGAATGGTCAGCAAGGGCGTGTTCTCGCCGACACGGAGATGCAGCCTCGCGAACATTTCTGGCTTGAGCTTCCGGTCGGCGTTGTTCACCCAGGCGCGTAGCTTGATCGTCCTGGTCGTCGGGTCCACCACGTCGCCGATCGCGGCGACCGTGGCGGGGAACATCATGCCCGGATAGGCTTCAACCGCCACCTTGGCATATTGTCCTTCTTTGACGAGGGCGAGGTCCCGCTCATAGACGTCGGCGACGACCTGGAGCATGTCGAGATCGGCCACCGTGAAGAGCACTTGTCCCGCATCGCTTCCGACGGATTGTCCCGGCGTCACGGCGCGTTCGACCACGATGCCCGTCAACGGGCTTTTCAGCTCGAACCGCGAGGTAATCTTTTGCTTGTCCAGCGGCTTGTTCAATTCTTCGGCCGGAACCCGCAAAGACAAGAGACGTTCTTTGGCGCGGCGGAATTCGGCGCGCGCTTTGACCAGTTCGTTTTCCGCCTGCTTCAAGTCTTTCAGCGGCATGGCCTTGTTCTCGTACAGGTCCTTCGCCAGTTCATGCGCACGAATCGCGTATTGCAGATCGGAATCTTCTTTGACGTACTCCGAGTAGGCTTGCGCAATATCCGGACTGTCGACGACCAAGACGACGTCGCCGGCCTTCACCCGATCACCGAGCTTGGCCCGCACTTCCACGACACGGCCCTGCACCGGCGAAGAGATCCGGGAATAGCGGTCTTCGCCGTAGGCCACTTTGCCGGCCAAGGTCAGATCCTGCTCTCCCGATCCCATTTGCACCGTTCCGATCTCCACACGGGGGCGCGTTTCTCCGGCCGGTTCGGGAGTTTTCGAGGGAATCGCGGCGTTCGAATGCGGCGGTTGATCTCCACGACCGCAGCCGCCAAGCATGAGCAAGGTCGAGGTTAAGGTTAAGGCGGCAAGGAAAAGTGAAATGCGTGAGAGGGAAATGAGCAAGCTGTCCGAGTTTGGATCAGCTTCACCGTCCATTTTGGCCTGAGCCTCAGCCTGAGTGTGTCCCACAGTCACGATCGGATCTCCTGGCCCACAGCGCTTTCGAGTTGGAAGAGGTTGTGTTGATACGTGAAGAGCGCTTCAATGTAGTTCTGCTGGATCGTTCGGGACGTTCGAGCGGCATCGAGCAGATCGAGAATGGTCGCCCCTCCTCGTTCATATGCCCGCTCGACGATCGTCAGGGTGGAACGCGCGTCGTCGAGCACACCGCCCACGTACGCTTCCACCAGCCGGCGGCTCTGGATCAAGTTGCGGTAGGCAACTTCGACCTCATTCTCCACTTGATTGACGCTCTTATTCAAGTCCGCTTCGGCCGTCTGGACCGCCACCTCGGCCTGAAAGATGCCGCCTTGGTTCCTGTTGAACAACGGCAAGGGGAGCCCGAAGTTGAGGGCCCACTGCTGGGGGTTATCCGGTCCCTTCGATCCCTGAATGGCATACCCGGTTCCGACCGTGACGTCCGGGACCCGGTAAGCTTTCGCCAGCTTCAGGTCGGCCTCCCGTTGGGAATAGGCGTAGCGTTTGGCCCGGATATCGGGCCGCTGGTCGAGCGCCGCGACCCGCAGTTTATTGATGTCGGGATCGATGCGCCGAAAATCCATATCCGTGGTCAGTTCCATGATCGTCTTCGGAGAAAGACGCAGGAGTTGTCGCAGATCGCCGCGGGCCGATTCGGCGTCCTGAAGGGACTGGATCACTTGAGACTGGAAGTCCACCATCTGCAACCGGATCCGAATCAGATCCACTTCCGCGATGTAGCCCTTCTTGAACCGAATCGTGTTCACGTCCAGGATGCGGGCGAAACGGTCTCGATTCTCTTCCGCCAGCGTGAGCCGTCGTTGGGCCAATTGGATGCGATAGTAGCTGTCCTTGACCGTGAACCCCAATTGGCGCACTGCGTCTTCAAAAGCCGCTTCGGCTGATTGCATGCCGAAACCGGCGCTTTCGATCCGGTACCCCCGCTTTCCCGCCAGTTCGAAGAGCTGCTGGACCTGGAAGAAAAGCTGACCGCCGGTGGAAAGTGTGCGGCCTTGCGTATAGGAACTCAACGTGCCGATCGACCCCACCGGATTGGGAAACAAAGCCGCTGTGATCTGTTGTCCCTTGCTGTAGTCGATTCCATATTTGGTGATCAGCACGCTGAGATTCTGTTTGAGGAACAGAGCCAACGCATCGTTCAGGCTGAGACGGACCACGGAACCTGTGTCCGGGACCGGTTCGGCCGACGCGCCCGCTTGCTGTGCCGCCGAGGCGACGGAGAGACCGGCCGTCAGAAGGCTGAAGGAAAGAAGGATGGATCCGATATATGAAGCACGCCGCCAAAGGAGTGCGACCGACACGTAGAGTCTCCTGGAGAGAACCCTGCTGGCCCACAGGCGGTGCGAGAGGAGCCAGCGACCCTTCAAAAATCAATGCATTATACAGCGTCTCCCCGAGGATGCAAAGAACATCAGGAGAAACAGTGAGTTAGGGAAAAGCGCGACGTCCGCCGCTGAGGCTTAGTAATCGAGGCCGACCTTGGAGTTGTTCGAGCGGAGGTGCTTCCGCACGCGGACCCGCTCATGGTGTTTGGCGAGCAGTTGCCGGCGAATCGTATTACGATCTTCCGCGACAATCCGTACCAAACGGTCGACATCTTCCGCATGGTCCCGGACGAGCTCCGACAGGCGCTGCATCTGCGCTTCCAGCCGTTCCAAGCGCCACAGGGCGTCCTGCAGGCGATCGGCCGTCGGTGTCTTCTTGGCCGTGGCTGCGGCGCGTTTCGACAATGAGGAAATCACCACGTCTTGCTTCATGTCAGCTCCTTTCTGCGTAGTATCGACTGCGCGCATGCGGAAGTCAACGAATTCGGTTTCTTTCTATTTACATAGCGTCCTGTTACAATCGCGAACATGAATGGTATTTTTACGATGGTGCTCGCCGGAGGGAAGGGAGAGCGGCTTCAGCCGTTGACCGAGCACCGCGCCAAACCCGCCGTGCCGTTCGGCGGAAAGTACCGCATCATCGATTTCACGCTCAGCAATTGCCTCAACTCGGGGCTCCGCAAAGTCGCCGTCCTCATCCAATACAAATCGCATTCGCTCGACCGCCACATCCGAATCGGCTGGGACGTCTTGAACGCGGAGTTGGGCGAATATATCGCCTCGATTCCTCCCCAGCAGCGCATCAGCGAGGAGTGGTACCGGGGGACGTCGGACGCCGTGTATCAGAACCTGTTCCTTCTGGATAACGACCAGCCCGAATACGTGCTCGTGCTGGCCGGCGACCATATCTATAAAATGAATTATATGGAGATGTTCCACTGGTTGATCGCCAAGAGCGCCGACGTGGTGGTAGGCGCGATCGATATTCCGATCCATGAGGCCAGCCGCTTCGGCGTGATGGCCGTCGACGAAGACTATCGCGTCACGCGGTTCGACGAGAAACCGGCGAATCCCAGTCCCATTCCCAACGATCCCACGCTGGCGTTCGCGTCGATGGGCATCTATCTCTTTCGCACGAAGAGTCTGCGGGAGGAACTCATCGCCGACTCACGGGAAGAGACCGCGCATGATTTCGGCAAGAATATCATCCCCCGCATGATCAGCGACCGGCGCGTCTACGCGTTCAAATTCCAGGATGCCAACAGAAAAGCGGTGAAATATTGGCGCGATATCGGAACGCTCGACGCCTACTGGGAGGCGAACCTCGATTTGGTCGCCGTCGATCCGTTGTTCAATCTCTACGATCAGGAATGGCCCATCCGGACGTATCAGGGCCAATATCCGCCGGCCAAGTTCGTCTTCGCACAGGACTACCAGGGCGGCCGCATGGGCGTGGCGTTGGATTCCGTCGTCTGCGGCGGCTGCATCATCTCGGGCGGCCGGGTCCAGAATAGCGTGCTGTCGCCGAACGTCCGGATTCAGGATCACGCCGACGTGCGGGATTCCGTCATCATGGAGAACGTGGTCATCGGCGAACACAGCCGCATCCGACGCGCCATCATCGACAAGGACGTCATCATCCCGCCCAAGACGGAGATCGGCTACGATCGTGACGCGGATGCCCAGCGGTTTACCGTCACGGAATCCGGCCTGGTCGTGATCTCCAAGGGAATGAAACTGCATGCCTCCATCGATTCATCCGGTTGATCTGATCGCCGCCCTTCGGCAGAAGCACTTGACTCCCGCCATCGTGTTCCTGACGTCACGCCGCGCCTGCGACGAAGCGATGCAGGCCTTCGACCACACCAACGCCGTGCTGCCGCCCGCGCGACAGCAATCCATTGCCGCCGTCCTGGAACAGGTGACGGCTCAATATCCCAGCGTCGCGGAACATCCGTTGATCCCGACCGTCCAGCGCATCGGCGTCGCGGCGCACCATGCCGGCCATCTCCCGTCCTGGAAGATCGCCGTCGAAGAGCTCATGCGCCACGGATGTCTCGACGCGGTCTTCGCGACGACGACCTTGGCGGCGGGAGTCGATTTTCCGGCGCGTACCGTCATCATCACGCAATCCAGCATCAGAAAAGCGCGCGACTTCACCGATCTGACCATCGGAGAGGTGCAGCAGATCGCCGGCCGGGCCGGGCGGCGCGGCAAGGATCTGGTCGGATTCGCCATTGTCGCGCCGTCTCCGTACATCGATCTCACAGTCATCACCAAGGGGTTGACCGGAAACCCGGAAGCGATCAACAGTCAATTCGTCATCACCTATCCGATGGTGTTGAACCTCCTGAAGGCTCATCCGCTCGATCAAATCCAATCGATTCTCGCGAAAAGCTTCGCTCAGTTCCAATTGAACCAACGGGCCGAGGTGTTGGAGCAAAAATTGGATGAGGTGCATCGGCAACTCGAGCCGTATGGGCCCCGCGTCTGTACCGATTGGATCTCGCAGTGGCACATGTACGATCAAGTGCGACGCCAGCGGACCCATCGCCATCACATCAAGCGCCACGAGCCGCCCGAGGTGTCGGCTCGTTTCGGTTTCCTCACTCCGGGGAGGGTCGTTGGGTTATCAAAAGCACGCGGCGTCGTGCTGCGCCAGTACCGCAGCAAAGGACAGAAGAGTCCGATGGTTACGGTCTTGCGACCGGGAGGGGCGATTACGGAATGTCCGGCCGCCATCGTCTCGGAAGTCTATGACCGTGTCTTCGAATGCCGTGAGGTATCGGCGTATCCATGGTGCGCTTCCGACAGCATCGAAGCGATGTTGCAGGATCTCGAGGATCTGCCGACCCGCATCCCGGTCTTGCCGATCCTTGTCTCCAAGGACGATGAACCGCTTCCGGACTCTATCGTACAGACGCTGGGGGACTTTTCCTGTCCCACCTGTCCGTCCCGGCCGGCCTGCCAGAAGGACTATGCGCATGCCCAGAAGCTCCGGCAGGAACAACAGCGGCATATGAAATCGATTCAAGCGCTCCGCACGAGTCTCTGGCATCGATTTCAGGAACGGATGGAAGCGCTGCAACAGTTCGGATATCTGACGGCCACGGCGCAGTTGACCGAAGTCGGTGAATGGGCCAGGCTGATCCGCATCGATCATTCCCTGTTGATTACCGAGCTGATCCGCGCCGACGCGTTCAGCGGAGCCGATCCCTCTCTGCTCGCCGCGGTGATGTCGAGCATCGCGCATGACGACGATCGGCCGGGATTTTTCCCGCGCATCAGCACCGGGCTCGGCTCGTTGCTCGGGCAAGTCAGAAAGCTCGCGGAATCGTTGTCGCCGTATGAAGACCCGCCGCTGCTCCGCGCGGACATCGCCGCCGTGACGGAACGATGGATCGCCGATCTGTCGCTCACGTGGATCGGCCTCTGCAAGACGACATCCATGGCCGAAGGGGACATTTACCGGCTGCTGGCGAGAACACTGGAGTTTCTGTCGCAGGTGCACCAGTTGAAAGACAGTCATCCGGCGCTGGCGGATACGGCGGCCAGGGCCATGGCAGTGCTCCGCCGCGGCGTGCTGGAGGAGCTACCGTGATTTCGTTATACGTTACGCGTTATGCGTTAAGCGCAAGATGCCGGACATTTTCGGCCAAACGTCCTTGCGCATCACATTTAACGCATCACGGATTATGGCTTTGGCAATGACCACCGACGAACTCGAAAAGCTTCTCGCGCAGCAGCCGGTCGCGTTACTCCATCGCCTGGCGCGTGGGCGCGTGCATCGCCATTTTCGAGCCGGCAAGCGAAAATTGATCGAGCTGCTGTTGCGCCATTCGGCCGAGAATCGCTCAGGGTTCGAGTCGGACGTCATGACACTCATCGGTGAGCGGACATCCCGAATTGCCGCGCCGTCTCCACAGCGGCCCCAGCCTCAGAGGCATGCTCAGGCGGCCCCGCATCGACGAGGACCGCCGTCCCATGAGCCGCCGTCCCATGAGCCGGCCGTCTCGCTCGCCGAATGGATCTCGGGCATCGGCGTGCCGGCGCCGCAACCGTTCGTTCCGGATGCCTGGCAAGAAGATGCGCTGGTCAAACTGCAGACCGGCGATGTCGTCGTCAGTGTGCCGACCGGCAGCGGGAAAACGTACGTGGCCGTTGAAGCGGCGAGGCGCGCGATGGAGGACAATCGGACGGTCATTTATACGTCGCCGCTGAAAGCGCTGTCGAATACGAAGTACACCGAGTTCTGCCGTATCTTTGGCGCCGAGCGTGTCGGGATCTTGACCGGCGACCGCCGGGACAATGGACAGGCGCCCCTGCTGATCATGACGACGGAGATTTTGCGGAACCTGCTCTACGATGCGGCCGGTGGAGAAATCGATTTGCGGTTGGACACACTTGGGCTCGTGATTATGGACGAGTCGCAGTATCTCGCCGATCCGGAACGCGGAGTCGTATGGGAAGAGACGATCATTTTCTGTCCCTCGCAAGCCCGCCTGCTCCTACTCTCGGCTTCCATCGGGAATCCTCACGACATTGCGGACTGGCTTACGTCGATCCGGACGGTGCCGTGCCATCTGATCAAGCACAGCAAACGGACGGTTCCGTTACGCGCCGGATATCTGCACCCCGATGGGAAGCTCGTGCCGCTGTTTCGGACACTCGGCATTCCACATGGCCATCCCGGTCACTGGCATCCCGAAGCGAGGCGGCTGTTCATGCGTTACGAAGAGGAGACCTCGACGGGCCGGTCGCGGCGGTAGGGAGAAGGTTGAGGCCAGGCTGAAGGCTAAAGGTCAAGGCTGAGGTTAAGGCAAGTGAAGTGATTGCTTAGCCTAAACGTCGACCGCAATCTTTTTAGAAGATGAGCGTCAGGCCCGCAGTGAGGCCGTGTCGCAGTGATTGGAATTCCGTGAGCGGAAAGGACTGCGACGGACTCCCGACCGGATGGGACGTGAGATGCCCGCTCAGTACCCGGTTGTAATACACGCGGTATCCCACGTTGGCGGCCAGATTTTTCAGTAGCATCAGGCGAACTCCCGCATCCGCATCGGCCCCGACCCCATAGCCCGTCATGGAGAAACTGGGATTCTGCTGAAGATCGCTCCTCAAGTGGTGCTCGTCGTTGTTATCCAGAATCGTGACGGGAAGGAACGCGACGGTTCCCAGAACGCTGAAGCGCCGAGTGATCCGATACTCCGACGAGGCGCCAACCCGGAATGAGTGCCACATTGTCGTGTTGGTAATGACGGTGATCGAACTGCTGATCGACGTATTCGGATTGCAGAGAACCTGTCCGCCCAAATTGATCGTCTGGCCGGCGGTTGTGCAAATGACCTGCGCGAGTCCGCTGGCCTGAAATCGCTGGTACCAGTACTGATATCCGCCGAAAACATCGAGATATCCGCGATGATTCGAGAATTCCACTACGCGCCCGCCGAGGTCGGCGTTGATGTAATACATACTGGTGCCTGTGATGTTGCTCGTTGTCTGGGAAGAGGGCGCTCCGCCGTCCGCAGCCAAATAATCGTTGTCGGTCAACCGGCCTCCGCCGATGTTTGCAATCCCGCCGTTCAGTTTCGCGAACACCTTGGGTGAAAACCATAACTTGCCGGTCAACTCCGCAACGTTGGTTCCCACGTCCTTGTAAATCAGTTTGGATGTCGGATTGCCCAGGATAGGCTGGGAAGCGGACGCATTGTGTGCCCAGCGCGTATCGCCCACGCTGATCCATGTGCCGGCGCTCAATTCAACTTTGGGCCACCGTTCTTCAGCCGGTTCTTCCGCCGCCGCCGGAGAGCCAATGACCAATGCCGACGCTCCGCAGAAAATCCAGACACGGACCCACCGGTGCGCCCTCGCTAGTTTGCGTGGCTCATTTGTTTTGTTGGATTTCTTCGCACGAAATAAACCAAACCGACCAAACAAACTAAACAAACCGTTCCTCATCGTCTGGCTCCCCCGCGCTGAATGACCACGGTATCGACACATCGCTCCACAGTTTCCGGCATGACGCGGTGGCACGCCGCTCGAATGTCTTCGAGCGCGAACTGGCGTTGCGAGTAAGCGGCCCACCAGACGAGCCACGTGCCGAGCCCGAATGCCACGACGATCCCGAGGACCCATTGAACGATCACGCGTGTTGTGTCGGGGTGAGAGACGCTCGGAGCGGGTTCGGCGTCTTCTTTTCCGACGACGTGAAGCGTTGGCATGAATTACACCGCCTTGGTCATAACGGCGAGCCAGGCACCATCCTACTGGAGAGCGAGCCCTCCCGCATGCTTTTTTCCATTTTGGGTGAAAAATTTACACGAGGCTGCGAGGACAAAAGAATATTGACGAGCTTGACCGGCCAGGCTACCCCCCTGTATAACCGCTGCTTGCTACAGCGAGTTTTGAATGTTGAGTGCTGAGTTTTTAGTTTGCAAGAGGTCGAGTTTTGAGGCGTTCCCCGCTCTCGCTCTTTTCATTCTCTTCGAACTCAAAACTCACAACTCAAAATTCATCACAGATCATTTCTCCGGATCGCGCCCGTAGCTCAATGGATAGAGCACCAGACTACGGATCTGGGGGTTACAGGTTCAAGTCCTGTCGGGCGCACCACAGAATCAATCACTTGTAGATTTTCCACTACCGGCTCCGATCCTTTGGTTAAGGTTTTGGTTAAGGTTCCAGAGCCGGTTTTCATCCCAATCCCGTACAGGCTGCCTCGGTTAACACCGTCCTTGAGGTGATGTGGGGCGAGGTGTGCGTAGCGGAGTGTTGTTTCAATATCTTGGTGTCCCATGATCTCTTTCACCGTCACAAGATCCACACCGGCCATCACACGACGGTGACACCACGGCTGATGCGGCGGCGTGGGAACGATGCCGCGCAACGGGAGCCTTCTTGGTGGGGCGCCTTGACGGAAAGGCTCCAAGCGCTGCCGATTCCCTGTCGAGAAGACGGAACGGAAGCTCGAAGAAGTGCTCTCCTGGTTCTCCCAAGCCATGGGACCCACCATGGCAGCGCTCTACTGTGCGGTCGGTCTGGACTTTCTGATGAAAGTGATTGACTCGGGGTCGCAGCGCTGGAAGCCGTCTCACTTCCAGTTGATGAAGAAAAAGGGAATACATTGGCCACATGTCAGATGATAAATCTCGTGGACCATGATGCCACTGCGAAATGACCTTCTTGGTCTTGCAGGCAAGTGAAGGCCTAAAATGTATAATTTAAGAAACAAATCTTATATTTGGGAGGCACCCCGCAAAAGTGTCGTCGTATGTCTCTGAGGAAATATGATATTCTCGCGACCCTCAGAAGAGAACAGGGGCTACCGATATGCCGACAGAGCAGCTTATCTGTGGCGACGTTGGAAAATCCCTAGAGATCCTGCGCAAACGCCTCCTCGACTTAACCAAAAATAACAAGCTACTGAATTTCAGGCACACCAAGTCATCCAGCCTTCGCATTGTGGATGAACTCCCTGACGTACTATTCACACGGCTTCTTGATGGTCAAAAACTGGTCTTTGAGCCCGTACCTGAACCATCTATCTCTGAGTATACAGAGGAAGACACTGAAAGTAAGCCGGAGAAACGTACCAAACCGCCAGCTGCTGTCTATGCCCGTAAGCTGGGTTATAACACCTCTTATGAGATGCCGAATGCGGGACACTCACACGTCGCTGCGCAACACCATCATGATAACAAGATAAGAACCCTTCACTATCAGGACGATTTAGAAAAACTGCTCCGCCGCATACTGACTGCCGCGAATACGGCGATTGAAGAGTCTGGCAGTAATATGCTCTATCTCACTTTTGGTTTTCTCGAATGGAAGGAGGAACAGGGAGATGAAAAAACGTACCTCGCGCCTCTCTTCCTGATGCCTATAACCCTGAACTATGCGAAGGCCAATAGAGCCACCGGGCGGTACGAATTTTCTATTGAGTATTCCGGAGAAGACATAACCACCAATGTCTCTCTGCGCGAATTTCTTAAACAGGACTTCCAACTCGCTCTTCCCGATCTTACAGATACGGACACACCAGAAACTTATCTCAACAAAGTTTCCCAACTGTTGCACCACAAACGGACCTGGAGCATACGCCGGCATGTTACGCTTGGTCTCCTGCATTTTGGTATGCTTCTGATGTACCTGGACTTGGACCCAAGTAAGTGGCCTCTTACTGATGGTTTGGTCTCAAAGCCCCGGATAAGAGAACTCTTTGAAGGCGCCTGCCCAGAATGTGACTCCGCAACTGAATATGATCTCGACTCCTCTGATTTAGCGGGGCGCGTGCCGCTGTTAATCTTTGATGCCGATAGCTCCCAACATAGTGCACTCGTCGACGCGTGTGAGGGGAAGAATCTTGTGATTCAGGGCCCCCCGGGACGGGAAAGAGCCAGACTATTACAAACCTTATTGCCATAATGCTGGCTAGCGAGAAACGGGTGCTCTTTGTGTCAGAAAAGCTTGCTGCATTAGAGGTTGTAAGAAAGCGATTGGATGAGGCTGGCCTTGGTACCTTCTGCCTTGAGCTGCATAGCCACAAGACACAAAAAAAGGAGTTCTTAAGAGATCTCGACCGCCGATTAAAGCTTAAACTTAGTCCACCTGAGGCACTTGACGGGCGACTCACAAGCTTAAGGAAAGTGCGTGATGAACTCACGGAATATGCCAAACTCATAAGCTCAGAATTTGGTTCCCTGAGCCTAACTGTTTTTCGTCTTATTTGGTTAAGAGAGAGATTGCTTAACTCACTTCCACGGACAGCCCCTTCAGCCGCTTTTCCGATGTTGAATGACGTTCAGTCGATGACTCGCTCCGATCTGGATGCCTTAAAGCTGCACGCCAAGGCCTTTAACATTGCCTTGAATGGTGTACTTCAAGACTGGGCATCCGTTCCAAATCATCCGTGGTACGGCGTTACTCGTTTAGATATTGGGGCATACGAGGAACGAAACGTTGTGCAGTCTGTTTCAGAATTGCACATGAGCGCTCGGAATTTGTCTCGCTTTGGAAAAGAGAGCAGCCTTGCCACTGGTCTTGCTCCTGAAGTGCTTCTGCCTTCCCTGTCCTCTCTGGATCAACTTTGTCAATCGATAAAATTGAGGCAGACGGAGTTGCTTGACATACTTCCTGTGCTTTCTTCTGTGGCAAACCAACATACGATAAGGGATTTTGCCGAGCTTCTTAAAACCTTCAGGGCTGAAGAAGCGCTATTGTGCTCGAAGTTTCTCGGTTTTACGCCAGCACGAACGTGGAACAAAGAAAAAGTCACAAAAGCATGCTCTGACGCTTTAGCTCACAACTGGGGCAGCACCCTCGCTGAGTTGTCTCAATACGCGGAGAAAGTGGAAGGGGCCATTTACAAACTGGAAAGTTCATGGCGAACACACGATGCAATTATGAATCGCGTTCGTTGCGACGTTCCTTTTGGAACTCACAGCGTTTCTGCCATAACTAGTCTTTTGGTCTTGACCGAATCGGCACCTTGCGAGGTGCTTCACCTATACCACGCAGGGTTGTCCCAGGAGACTGCTTCTTACATTGTCAAGAAAGCGTCTTATCAGGCGTCAATATTAAAGGAGACAATGGCAGCACTTGACGCGTGGTTTGATATAAATTCTCTGCCTTCTCTCGAGGATTTGATTGTATTCAGAGATGTCCTTGTTGAATCAAACTGGCTCACTCGGATTCTAAGTAGTAGTTGCCGAAAAGCGCTTAATTCCTATAGGAGACTGCTTAAAACACGAGAGAAAAGATCAATAAGACAAGTCGTTGCGGATCTTAATCACCTCATAGATTTTGCAAAGAAAAAGGGCGCCTTCGAAAGAAATCAGCAGTTTAAACAGGTGTTTGGTGAACATTTCGATAGTGTGTATACCGATTTTGACAGTTTCGGACGTATCCTAGAATGGAAAGAGAAGTGCCTGAAAGTAAGCGCATCGGTTCACGCGACATACGCATCTACTATCGATGATCTGCGTGATGCTGCCCCATCAGAGGTCGCATCAATAAAATTTTGGTTAGAGAGTCAACGGCCTCAGATTGATGAACTCCAGAGGACAGTACCTGAACTATTGGAGTTAATGGGCAAATCGACCGTTAACGGACTCTGTATTGAGGACTTCAATGCCACAAGAGAATACTTCCTTGCTTCCTTATCGGAATGTCGGTGTGCAATAGAGACATTGTCCCCATTAAAGGTAGGTCCCACTGAACCTTTACAAAATATTCCGGTGCTGCTCAATAGGGCCGAGGAACTGCTACTCCTCCGAGAACGGATTCAAGAACATTCTGCATCCGATATTTTGGGCAGACACTTTAACGGCACAGGGACAGACCTTCATCGAATAACCACTACAATAGATTTGGCTGAAATCATCAGCGGCCAGAGCTTTCATCAGGCAATCGAGGAATGGCTGTTTGTTCCCTCGTTACCAGAACGACTGGTGCAAATTCGGTCCATCGTCAACCAGGGCCTCCCCTTGTTGTTAAGTTATGAAGAGGCATCTACATCGTTCAGATCGATCGTGTGTCTGGATGAGAAGCAATGGTATGGGAATACACCACCGACATTAGAAAAAGTTGTAGAACGAGCAGAAGTGGCGCTCTCAAACACAGAAAGTCTAACTGAATGGATATACTACCTTCGGTGCAGACATGAGTTGGATGCTCGGAGACTCTTGCCCTTAGTAGAGCTAGCAGAAAGCCAATGTCTGCCTCCCGCTCATCTCGAAGATGCTGTTTCGTTCTGCGTTATGAATTCCCTTGTTGAGAAATGCTTCGAAAACTATCCATCTCTTAGAAGATTTGCGGGAATGACGCACAATCAGGTTCGAAAGCGATTTGCCGAACTTGATTCCGAGGTCATCGAAGGCTATCGGGCAAGAATTGCCCATAGTCTAGCTACGGCTCCAATTCCTCCGGGGATCACCGGAGGTCTTGCCAGCACGCTGACAGACCGAGCTTTAATAGAGCGGGAAATTGAAAAAGAAAGGAAACATATCCCGATTCGTCAATTAATTAAGCGTGCAGGGAGAGCCCTCCAGGCCATGAAGCCGTGCTTCATGATGGGTCCTCTTTCTGTGGCCCAATATCTTCCACCAGGGGAATTAGCTTTCGATCTCGTCATTATGGATGAAGCCTCTCAGCTTAAGCCTGAATCTGCCATAGGTGCTATTGCTAGAGGGCAGCAAGTAGTCATAGTCGGTGATCCCAAACAGTTGCCCCCGACTACCTTCTTTCAGCGATATATGAATGATGACATCGAGGAGGAAAACGAAGAAGACGATCCTTTGGCGAGTGAATCCGAAAGCATTCTCGAATTAGCTAGCACGATATACAGACCAAACAGACGGCTGCGGTGGCACTATCGATCTAGGCATGAGAGCCTAATTGCATTCTCCAATTCAGAGTTCTACGGGGATCTAATCGTTTTCCCTTCCCCTGTCGCTCATAGCGAATCGCTTGGTGTGAAGTATTGCGTAGTCCCGAACGGAGTATTCGAACATAGACATAATTATGTGGAAGCCCAACAGATAGTGCAAGCAGCAGTAAAGCATATGACTGTGGCTCCTGCAGAATCTCTCGGTATCGTAGCGATGAACAGTGCGCAGCAGGCCCTC
Source organism: Nitrospira sp. (assembly GCA_035252115.1). Lineage (GTDB taxonomy): Bacteria > Nitrospirota > Nitrospiria > Nitrospirales > Nitrospiraceae > Nitrospira_C. Next base: position 28,357 of record DATFDJ010000095.1, read on the forward strand.
ATTCATGATCTTATAGAGGAGCAACGAAAGACCAATCCATATGTGCAATCTTATATTGAGGTTAGAAAGAATGGACTTGAGCCATTTTTTGTGAAGAACTTAGAAACAGTCCAAGGTGATGAACGTGACGTAATTTTTATTTCATTCACTTATGGAAGAACCAGTGAGGGTAGCCTGCATCAGAGATTTGGGCCAATCAACGGAGACTCTGGGCATCGAAGGTTGAACGTTTTGTTCACGAGGGCAAAGCGAAGAACGCATGTTTTTACTTCAATTGATCCAGACGATATTCGGATAGAGCCAAGTAGCAAGTGGGGACTTAGAGCACTAAAAGGGTACTTGGAATACGCAAAGACTGGAATTCTAAGTTCTCCACAAGGGTCGTATGGATCACCAGAAAGCGATTTTGAATTAGCAGTGGGACAAGCTCTCAAAGCACGCGGATTTGAGGTGGTCCCCCAACTTGGAGTGGCCGGATACTTTATTGATATAGGCATTCTACATCCTGCTCATCCGGGCAGGTATGTGCTAGGGGTGGAGTGCGATGGGGCCACTTATCATAGTGCCAGATCTGCACGTGACCGAGATCGTCTTAGGGAAGAAGTATTGTCGGATTTAGGTTGGAACATTCACCGCATCTGGTCCACGGATTGGTTTAGAAATAGTAGGAAGGAAATAGATCGGATTGAACAACGCATCAAGCTAATCTTGGAGAAGGAGCAAAACGGTCCGGCACATGAGCGAACGACAGAACCTCTTCAGCAACCCGAGAACCGGCAGAGCCACAAGAAGCTCACCATAGATGAAGCACGTCAATTGTTGATCGATTTAAGGGAAAAAGAGATACGGCCAGAGTACCCTGACGCAGATCCCAGTCATGGTCTCTTGAGAAAGACCATGCTAGATGCTCTTTTGAGACAGAGACCTACGTCTCTAGAACAATTCAAGGCGATTATACCCGCCGCTATGCGGAGCAGTACTGATTCTCGTCATATGAAGTTCCTTCCCAAAGTTTTTGAAATTCTTCTACAAGTATAGTGCTTCCCGACAACGGTACAGCGCTTTGGAGTCAGAATGAGGGACAGTCGGAATGCTGATTAGACCAAAGAAGCTCTCAATCGACCCTAAGAATCCATTTGCTCTCGATAGGATGGAACGTAATAAGAGCGCGACCCTTCTAACCCAGCTCCTTGAGCGTGTGGATACACCATTCGTCTTGGCGCTTGATGCGAAATGGGGGAATGGAAAGACAACATTTGTTGAGATGTGGCGATATCATTTGTCGGCTCGGCATATTAGGAATCTGTACTTTAATGCCTGGGAGACAGACTATTCGGCTGATCCTCTCATTGCTTTCATTGGAGAAATGGGAGCCGCAATAAAGAATTATGGAAAGCCCTCAACACGATTGACTAAAGCTTGGAAAAAAGTTAAGGCCGCTGGCATCGTCTTAGCAAAGCGTGCCTTCCCAGTTGCCGCGAAAGTCGGGACAGCTGGAGTTCTAGATTTGGACTCTTTAAGTGAACAAGCACTGGCAGGGCTAGCTGCTGATATTGCGAAGGATAGAATTGAGAAGTATGAACGTGACAAAAAGACTGTTAAGGGATTTAGGGCGCAATTGCAGGAGTTCGTCAAGATTTTGAGCGAAGAGGAATTCGAAGATGGTAGCAAGGAACGGTTAGTCTTTATTGTTGATGAACTAGATCGGTGCCGGCCTACGTACACAGTCGAACTTTTGGAGCGCATTAAACATTTCTTTGACGTTGACGGATTAATTTTTGTCCTGGCGCTCGATAAGGAACAGTTGGGACATTCCATTCGGGCTGTGTATGGGGCGGGAATTGATGTAGATGGGTATCTCAGACGTTTCCTAGATTTAGAGTACAAATTACCCAGTGTGGCAAACGCTAAATTTGTGGTTTATTTATCCGAGCAATACCAGCTCGCAGAGGCACTTCGTAGAGCAGGATATCTCAATCAAGACCGAGCAATCCCATCCGCGCTCGATATGTTCAAACACCTTGCCGCAGTCTTTCATTTGAGCTTGAGGGCCCAAGAGCAATGTTTCGCCGGCATCATCGTTTCTCTACTCACGAATCGGCTCGATCTATACCTGTGGTTCTTTGTCGCGCTTGCGGTGAATTAGAGTCGGTAACCCTAAGCTCTATGAAGCAATCGTTACATCAACAGTGACTTTCAAGGAGGTACGTGAATCCTTGGAAGGAACGCCCGAGGGAATGACTTTCCTGAAGGACGATATTAGTATCGGGTTTGAAGCAGCTTTAATAGCTTTGAAGTTTGCAACCGACAAGACTGCTGCCGAAAGATTCGAACACTATAAAGAACTTATGGGACGTAACCAAGGAAAGCATATCGATGCTCCGAGGGCGCGCGATATTCACGATCGGGTGTTGAAGAATCGTATCAATAATGCTCTGGCACTGTCTTATGTCAAAGCGCTAGAAGTTTCAGGACAGTTCGGCATTGAGCTGGAAAGTCATGCTATTGGGGAAGCTACGTTGGGAACAGCCGCTTTGGGCTGAGGTAGCACAATATAGGAAGGACAACTCTTCACCATTTATGTAATGCATGATATTAAGCTTTCGGTTTATGATTTGGTTGTGGTTTGGTTAAGGTTCGGGTTCCAATTTTGGTTCGAATCGACAAGGTTGGGCAATCATAGTTAGTCGCATGGTCAAAGATAAATATACGCGTGTTATCATTATTTTTTTGAGGCATACTTCATTATTAATGTCACTTATTCGCTGCCCTTCTTGTCCTGTCGGGCGCACCAAACCAAGCTTGCTCGTGCCGCTGCCTCATCGGCGTGAGCCCTCTGTTATTGGCGGCAGCGGATAACACCTCCAGGGGGTTTCTTCTTTCGTGTGGACCGCCGGCTCTTCAGGCGCAGCCTCTCTTCATTGTCGCCCGCGGAGAAATGCCTCCAGTGATCTGAGACCGATCGTTTTTGCTCGTGCCGCTGCCTCATGGCGTGACTTATTGACGGCGGCGGAGAAACGACTCCAGTAATCCGGGACCGTCCGCTCTGGATCGGACAGGGACATTTCCTAGTTGCATTGGGCAAGGAACTAAGCGTGAGTTCCCTTTTGTCCTGAAATCCGTCACAGTCTCCGCGACCGATCGGCCTCCAGCGCGCCAAGGCAGATCATGATCTTTTGGTTGGCGACGGCTGCAGGCCAAAACAACAACGCATCAACAGATTTTCTCGGACACACGACCTCCATACCGGGAGTTACCTTATGGGAATAATTATTCTTGCCCATCTGTTCCTTCTCACGATGCTGTCACGTCCTGCATTGGCATACCTTGATCCGGGCTCCGGCAGCATGCTCGCAGCGGGCTTGGTGGGCCTGTTCGCAACCCTGCTGTTTTTTTTGAGAGGACTTTATTATAAGGGCCGGCGCACATTAGCGGGAGTTTTGGGAAGGAAGGTGAAGAATGACCGTACAAGACACCAGCTGGTGTTCTATTCGGAGGGACGACAATACTGGAGTACATTTAGGCCGCTCATCGATGAGCTCGTCGGCCGTGGAGAAAGATGCTTGTACTTGACTTCCGATGAACAAGATCCGGGGTTGTTGTATTCATCCGAGTTGGTAAGCACGAAATACATTGGTACGGGAACCAAGGCCTACGCCTATCTGGCACTTCTCGAGGCTGACGTATGCGCCATGACTACTCCCGGGATCGGTGTGCTGCAGATCAAGCGGTCCAAAGGCGTCAAACACTATGCTTACCTGGTTCACGCTCCCACCGACGTCGGCACGTACAAGCAGTACTCGTTCGACTATTTCGATTCGATTCTCATAAGCGGGGATCACCAGAGCAAGTCAATCAGGAAACTCGAGGAACTGCGTGGAACACGGCGCAAGCTCCTGGCCAAAACCGGCTGTCTGTATTATGACGAGATGCAGAGGCAATTGAAGGAACTGGATATGGCAAAGGTTCGTGAAAACCAAATGACCGTGCTGGTTGCTTCGACTTGGGGCTTGAACGGCCTGCTGACACAATTCGGCGAAAGAGTCCTCATACCACTCTTGGAAAGGCAATGGAGAATTATTGTTCGGCCTCACCCGCAGAGTTACATCTCTGAAGCCAAGATGCTCGACCGCCTACGTGCAAAGGTCGCGCACTATCCAAATCTTGTATGGGACAGCGACAAGGACGGTACAAAGTCCATGGCGCAAGCCGATGTGATGGTGTCGGACCTGTCAGGAATAGCATTTGATTTTGCATTTGTGTTCGAAAAACCCGTCATTACTCTGAAATTCGATTTCAACAAGCTTGGTTTAGAAGCCGCGGATTTGCCTTGGGACCTATGGGAATTGACGGTGCTGGATACGATTGGTCGGCGCATTCCGGAAACCGAGTTGGATAGGTTGCCGAAATTCATAGAGGAAGAATCTGAAAAGAATGATCGAAAGCAGATGATTCGCCGACTTCGCGATGAGTCAGTGGCCAACTTTACATGCGCTGCCAAACACGCGGCCAATGAGTTGTTGCACATTCGTGACGAAATCGAAAGCAAGCCGGTGGGCTAACAGTTGCGACCTCGGATGTGCAGGTGTTGCTCGCGTTGCAACGGGAAAGATCTGCAATGAGTTGGCCTAAACCTCCGGTATCCATACATAGCAAAACTCAAGGCTATGGCTCAATCCCATTGGACTATGTTGGAAAACATAAGGCTATGAGCTCAAAAACCGTCGTAGCCGATTTATTTTGGCACGAGAGGCTGCAGTTTGCCTTCACCGTCAATGAGCACGTTTTTAATCCTATGGACAGCATCGTCGGCCATAAGCTCATTGATCTGGTTCTGTCTGAGAAGGTGCGGGTGGCAGATAAAAGCGTCATTGATTTAGGCTGTGGCAGCGGAGTTGTCGGCCTCTGTGCTATCGCCAGGAAGGCCAAGAAGGTGTTGTTCACCGATATCAATCCTCACATCGATGGCATACAAAAACATCCGCTCTTTCGGAAGTGTGATGAGTGGCAGGTGCAAGACGTTTTGGCGGATGTCCCCGATGCGAGTTACGATATTATCCTCATCCTTCCCCCCTGGATGATCGTGCAGGAAGGGCGGCAAATTGCATCCGACACGTTTGAATCGGGAATTTTTAGACCGTCCGACTTGTACGGCAAGATTCTGACAGATTCCGGAAGAGTGCTGAAGCCCGGAGGAGAATTAGTGATTTGGCTCCGGATTCCTCTGGCTTCGTTTCAGACGTTTATCGAGCTCCTTGCCGTGGCGGCGGACAAGTTTGACATCGCATCCACCGCATTACTCGCACACGGTATTGAATCCTCTATTTGTATGGATCACGAGGAGTCCCTGGTGGGTCGCTGGATGTATAAGCTGCAAAAAGGCGGCGTCTCCAACGACGGCATCTGGATGATGCTTTCATTGATGAAGGCCATTGCTAGCGATGGCGGCAAAGGCGGCGGGCGATGCATCGATGCTTGTGAGACCGTAGGACCATCCTGAGCATGCTGTACGAGATTCTCATCGCTCCCATCGAAGGAGTGATGCAGGTCGTCTTGTCGAAGATCTATGGGGCGACCGGCAGTTACGGCCTTTCCATTTTTCTGCTCAGTCTACTTATTAATGTGGTTCTGCTGCCGCTCTTCCGGGTAGCGGAGCGCTGGCAAGAAGCCGAGCGAAAGATCCAGAAGCTACTAAAGCCCAAGCTCCAAGAGTTTCGACAAGCGTTTTCCGGTGAAGAATGCCACGCCATGATCCAAACGCTGTATCGACAGGCGGGCTACCATCCCATCTACGCGATGAGAAGCAGCTTCGGATTGTTACTCCAAGTGCCGTTTTGGATCGCCGCGTACCAACTGCTTTCACAGTATCAACCATTGAATGGTGCCTCTTTCCTCGTATTCAAAGATCTCGGCAAACCGGATCATCTTCTGTGGGGTTTGAACGCGCTTCCATTTGTCATGACCGCCTTGAACTTAGCGGCCGCGTTCGTATACACGAAGAGTCTGAGTCGAACGGAACAGATCCAACCTCTGGTGCTCGCCACGCTCTTTCTGGTGTTGCTGTATAGCGCTCCAGCCGGGCTTCTTCTCTATTGGACGTTCAATAGCCTGTTCTCCTTGCTCCGTATTGTGTGGCTCTCCCGGACGCCCATACGGGACGTCGTTCGGGCAGAGTCGACTACTGCACCATCACAGAACATCGTGTCCTCACACGGGAACTCCTTCTTGGACCTTCCATTGATGCGCAGCCTCATTCTTTTCCTCGTTGTCATCGCGATGCAGGCATCAACTCACTCGGACCGTTTGGCCGTATTCAAAAGGCATCCGGCGGCCTTGATAGTCATCGGCGGAAGTATCGTTCTGCTGGCCTACCTATGCCTGGCATTGTCATGGATGACGTATCGACAGGTCAGACCGCTCAGTTTAAGAATCGGGCAGATTGTTGTTGTTTGGGTTTTGTTCGCAGCCTTTGTGCTGATGAATGCCGTGTCGCTGTCGGGCTCCTACCCTGACATACATCACGTGAGGCTACTCTGGGGAATACTCTCCGTACTGTTTTTCATACTGTTCACTTCGTCCAACCGCGTTGCGATGCTGCGGAACATGCCGAACGGTCATGTGCTGTTTGCACTCGGTATGTCCTTTACCGCGTTCAGCCTGTTTGTCGCCAATCCCATAGAACTGTATGTGTCCTCAACTGATTTTGTCGGAGGAATGGCCGGCGTAGTGCCGAAACTTCTGGGTTATTTTCTCGCCGCCGTCTTTGCACTGGGAATCGTCTATTTGGTCGCAGACAAAGTGACCCAAAATGCGCTGACATTGCTCTCGGTCTTTTCAGCCTTTATCGTGACTGGATATTCAGCCATCGGGGTCAAATATGTCGGGAGATTGACCGAGTTCGTCCTGTCCATGCCCGCAGGATTGAATCGGACCGATTATGAAAATCTTGCCGAGATTGCCGCTCTAGTCATACTGTTTGGAGCGACTACTTATGTAACAATTCGTCATCGGCAAAATGTGATGTACATTCTGAGCGCTATGCTGATCGCGTCTGCTTCTACGACGGGGGTGAATGTCTATCGCGGGAGCGGTGCTGCTGAAACCACCGGCACGCAACTCCCTGTCGATCATGCCGACATTATAGGGTTTTCGCGCGAACGGAACGTCCTGATTATTATGCTCGACGGATTTATCGGCGGGTATCTTCAGAAGGTCAAGGACGAAGCTCCCGATGTGCTTAAGGACTATGAAGGATTCACGTGGTATCCCAATACGTTGACGGCAGGAAGTGATACTTTCTCAGCCATCGCCGCATTGGCTGGAGGGCCTAGGTATCTGGTCCATGAAATAAACAGCCGGCCTTATGAGAGCGTGGCGAGCGCGATCAATGAAGCGTACAGCGTCTATGCCAACACTTTTGCCCCGAAGGGCTATCAACTCACCTATGTGAATCCGGCCTACGCCCGTGGGTGTGACAAGTTGGACAAGAGGATCCGTTGCATTCACACCTTGCCCTATGGGGCTGACTACCGCAAGAAGGAAGAACCAGACG
>DATFDJ010000096.1:0-40726 GCA_035252115.1 Nitrospira sp.
TGTCACAGATGCTCGCTCAACACCGCTTTCGCATCGTAGAAGTCGGGCGCACCGGGCGGAAATTCGCCCTTGAACATGGTCACCGTCATGGAGGTCCGGCGGGACAGCATGAGCACGTCGAACCGCTGGCCGAGGTGAAAATAGTCGTAGCCTTCACGCAACGTCAACTCCGCACAGCGGCGCTTGAGGTAGGCATCCAATTGTTTTTGGGACGTGAACGCGCTCACATTGTATTCAACGCGGTAGACGTTCTCTTTGAGCTGTTCGATTTGCTCCTTCTCCGCCTTCTCCAGCGGCTGGTACTGCGTGGCAGCGCAGGCGGTGAGTGAAACTGCCATCAGCAACATAGGCAACTTCGTTGGCTTCTTCATGACTTCAATGAGTGCCTATGATTGATTCGTCAGTGGAAACAGATGAGCGGCTGGATGGGTAGCCATCTGGCGGCCAGAGATCAATTGAAGTGTATGGAACCTCTCTCCTCATTCTTGCCTTAAGAAAGCCACTTGGGGGAGCGAAACCTTTCTCCAAAGCATTGCATGGTATTCTTGTGTTGACGCGCTTCCGTCTTCCAGTAATTTAAGAGAGCTTCCCATGCTCGCTCGTACTCGTCATTTACTTTCTTCCGAAGATCATTCAGCGACTTAATCGCCGTACTCATGTATCTCGCCTTTCCGCGACTTCTCTAATCGTCCTTTGGAGAGATTCTGGATTGCCCACACCAATTGGCACTCCGTCATTAGCGACCCCAATAAAAAGAATAGCGGTCTTATCGCTGGGTACTGAATTGGCAAAGCGACCAATGTCCTTCTCAATTCAGATGCATTTGCAGCGCCTTCGGTTTTTCTCTCAGTAAAACCATCCTCAAAATCTCGCAGACGCGATTGTATGTCTTCATTCATATGTAACCTGCACCAAATTGGTTCAGTCTACTATTTGTGTGGGTCTTGATTTCTCTCTCAAATGATCACGCGCTATATAACCGCCCCTCTTCTTCGAGCCAAGACAGCGCCCCCTCCGCCGTAAAATCGCCCTTTCTTCCTTCAGCAAGCGGGAATGGGATGCCAGCATACGACTTGTGCCGAGGCTCGGGCACCGTACTGCTGAGCCGAAACGGTCGTGCTCCACGACGGCGAGCACTGTTCGAAGTTCCATTCGTGCGAAGCAGAGAATGAAATGAGTTGCGCAGCCGAGGAGAGGCAAGCACTGTACGGTCGACCTGAGGCACCGGAGTATGCGGCATCCCATCTCACTTAATCTCTACACGGGCGGGGTGCGAGGACGTGATAGGACCCGCATCTCAATGACTGACGGAATGATTCGCCCTGTTTACACCGTCAAATGCTGCCGGACCATTTCCGCGTTCAGCTCATCGCTCTTGCCCGCCGCCACCACTGCCCCTTTGGCCATCACCACATATTGCTCCGCCAGCCGGGCGGCGAAGTGCAGCCCTTGTTCGACCAACAGCACGGCGAATCGCCTGGCCTTCTTGAAGCCGATGATGACGTCCTCGATCTGATCGATGATGGACGGTTGGATGCCTTCGGTCGGTTCGTCGAGCAGGAGCAACTTGGGGTTCGAGAGGAGGGCGCGGCCGATGGCGAGCTGCTGCTGCTCGCCTCCGCTCAGGACGCCGCCCGGTCGCTCCAAGATTTGCGTGAGCTTGGGAAACAACTGATAGACTTCATCGAACGCCGCTTTCTCCACCGCACTCCCGGGCCGGTCCGGTCTCGTCCAGAATCCAAGCTGTAAATTTTCTCGCACGGTGAGATGCGGGATGATCTCCCGACCTTGAGGCACGTACGCCAATCCGCGGCGCGCGCGTTGGTCAGTCGGCATCTTCGACACATCCATGCCGTCGAACCACAACTGACCGGACCGCATGGGCAACAGACCGGTAATGACCTTGAGCGTCGTCGTCTTTCCCACCCCGTTTCGGCCCATGAGGCAGGCCACTTCCCCCGGCGCCACGGTGAACGACACATTCCGGAGGATGTGGCTCTCGCCGTAATAGGCGTTGATGTTTTTCAGTTGCAGCATGCTGTCATCTTTCTATTCGGGTGCGGCTTCCCTGTCCGCGCTCTTGCGACCCAGCCCTCAGCATTCAATGAAGCATCCGCGTTCTTGCGACCTCGCATTCATCACTTCGAGTTGCCGCTATATTATGCCGGCGTCTGTCCACCTCTTTGAAACTCAACACTCAGCACTCAACATTCAAAACTATTTTTACACGTGCGCCACTTTGGCCCGTCCGAGATAAATTTCTCTCACCCGGTCGTCGGCCTGCACGGCTTCCACCGGTCCCTCGCAGATGACCGTCCCTTCATGCAGCACGGTCACCGTCCGGGCGATCTGCCGGACGAATTCCATGTCGTGCTCGATCACGACAATGGCATGCTTGGCGGCCAATGATTGCAGCAGCACGCCCGTCTGTTCGGTCTCTTTGTCCGTCATGCCGGCGACGGGCTCATCGACGAGCAACAAGGTCGGGTCCTGCAGAATCACCATGCCGATCTCCAGCCATTGCTTTTGCCCGTGGGAGAGGGAGCCGGCTCTCCGGTAGGCGTATTCTTTCAATCCGATCGTCACCAGGGTTTCCTCGATCTTCGTCCGTTCTTCCTGCGTCGACCGTCCCAACAACGTCGGGAATACGCCCTTACTCGGCCGCTTGAGCGAGAGGTCGAGATTTTCCCAGACGCTCAGGTTCGCATAGATGGACGGCGCCTGGAATTTGCGACCGATGCCGAGCTTGACGATTTCGTCTTCCCGCTTGCCGATCAACTCGATATCCTTGCCGAATATGACGCGGCCGGAAGCCGGCTTGGTCTTGCCGCAGATGACATCGAGCAGCGTGGTCTTCCCCGCGCCGTTCGGGCCGATCACGACGCGCAGCTCGTTGTAGTTAACGATGAAGTTCAAGTTGTTCAAGGCCTTGAACCCGTCGTAATCCACGACCACGCCTTCCAAATAAATGATCGACCCTTTTTCGCTCATGACACAATAGAACAGTTTTTAGTTTTTAGTTGTTAGTTTTTAGTTCTTCAACTCAACACTCACAACTCACAATTCAACACTGTTACCCTTTTACCGCTGGAACGGGAACAGACTCGCGTTTGCCTGCTTTAGGCCGTATTTCACTCATGCGCCGGAAAAGGCCCACCAAGCCGTCGGGAAAGAGCAGCACCACCGCGACGAACAACCCGCCCAGGATGAAAGGCCAGAGCTCGGGAAAATAATTGGTCAGGACGCTCCGGCCGAGGTTCACGCTCACGGCGCCCAAGACCGCGCCGGCCAACGTGCCGCGCCCGCCCACGGCGACCCAGATGACCATCTCCAACGACGGCAGCACGCCGATCTGCGCCGGCGTGATGATGCCGACTTGCGGGACATAGAGCATGCCCGCGAGTCCGGCAAGCGCCGCCGAGACGACGAAGACGAACAATTTATAGTTCGCCGGCGTATAGCCCGAAAAGACCACGCGCTGTTCGCTGTCGCGCACGGCGATCAAGACTTTTCCTGCGCGCGACCTGATGATCCACTGACACAGCAAGTACGCCCCGCCGAGGCACAGGACCGTCAGGACATAGAGGGCGCGCTGCGTACCCGGTTCCGACAGGCGAAATCCCAGGATCTGCTTGAAATCCGTCAAACCGTTCGTGCCGCCGAGGTTCGTTTCGTTCCGATTGAAGACCAACCAGGCGACGAGCGCCAGCGCCTGCGTGATGATCGCGAAATACACACCTTTGATCCGGCTGCGGAAGGCCAGAAAGCCGAAGACGAGAGCAAAGAGGGTCGGCACGAGCAAGCCGCCGATCAGCGCGACGGGAAAACTGTAGAACGGCTTCCAAAAAAACGGCAGCTCCTTGACCTGGTTCCAGACCATGAAATCCGGCAGATCGCTGCCATAGACGCTTTCCTTGCCGATCGTCAGCATGAGGTGCATGCCCATACAATAGGCGCCGAGCCCGAAGAACACGCCCTGGCCGAGACTCAGAATGCCCGTATAGCCCCAGATCAGGTCCAGTCCGAGCGCCAATATGGCAAAGGCCAGAAACTTTCCGAACCGATTGAGGGAGAAATCGGAGAGATGGAGCCAGGAGTCCTCGGGCGGCAGCACGTTCAGCAACGGCATCAGGATCAGCAGGACGAACCCGACGGCCCAAAAAGCCAGACCGATATCGCGCTGGTCTCGGGTAGTTTCGTATGCCTCGGCCATGGCGTTATGAATCGGCGTGGCGGCCCTTGATCGCGAAGAGCCCCGACGGCCGCCATTGCAGGAACAAGATCACGAGGAGCAAAATGCAGACTTTACCATAGACCGCGCCGAGGCTGGGCTCCAGGAGCTTGTTCAAGCCTCCGATACCGAGCGACGCCACGATCGTTCCCGCCAACTTCCCGACGCCTCCGGTGACCACGACCATGAAGGAATCGACGATATAGTTCTGACCAAGGCCGGGTTCGACGTTGCCGATCAGCGTCAAGGCCCAGCCGGCGACGCCCGCGAGGCCGGACCCGAACGCGAACGTGTAGGCATCGACCTTTCTCGTCGGAATGCCGAGACAGGCGCTCATATTTCGATTTTGGGTCACCGCACGCACCCGAAGGCCCAGATCGGAGCGGAACAGGATGGCATAAATGGACACGACGCAGAGAATGGACAGGGCAATGATGAAGAGCCGGTTGTTCGGCAAATACACGCCGACCATGGCTTGCTGCCCGCCGCTGAGCCACGCAGGAGCCACCACGGCGGTGAGGTCGCCGAAGTAGACCCGGGCGGCCTGCATGAGCACCAGACTGACACCCCATGTCGCCAGCATCGTCTCGAGCGGCCGTCCGTACAGGAAGCGAATGATCGTGACTTCGAGCACCATCCCGCAGGCCGCGGCGATCACGAACGCCACCGGCATCGCCACGGCGAAATAGTAGTCGAACAGCGAAGCGGGCACAAACGCCTTGAAGCATTCTTGCGTCACGAAGGTGGCATAGGCTCCCACCATCATGAGTTCGCCGTGGGCCATGTTGATCACGCCCATCAGGCCGAACACGATGGCAAGCCCAACCGACATGATGAGGAGGATGGAACTGAGGCTGATGCCGCGGAACAGGGTTTCGATGGCGTTGGACCAAGCCGCCCAGGTTTCGATGCTCTCGATCGCCGAGGCGGCGGTCGCAGCGAGCGCTTTTTGAGCCTCCGTCGCTTCAGCACCCTCCCCGGCGCTGATGAGCTCTTTGAGGGCCGGCACCGCGTTCTGGCTCGACAGCGTACTGAGTTTTTCTGCCGCCGCCTTCTTCGTCGACGGATCGTCTATGGTCAGTTTCAGTAAGGCAGCGGACTCTTCCATCGTGTAGCGGACCCACTTGTGGGATTCCTTGTCGGCCGCCTGTTCCAGCCAGGGGATCGCGACCACTTTCCCGGACGTGCCCAGGTCCGTCGCCGCGGAACGGCGCACGTCGGGAGCCGGGCTTTCGAGATTCGCCCGATTCTTCAAGAGATCCATGACCGGCTTGATTGCTTGCCTCACGGACCGTTCTGCACCGGCCCGGATTTCATCCAAGCGGGGAATCAGTGTGGTATCGCCTTGTTCGACGATGAGGCGAAGGGCTGCTTCGCGAACGGTTTCATCGTCGCTGTCGATCTGCGCGAGCGCCTGCTCGAGAGACGACGCCGCGGAGTTCGCTGTCGATTCAGCGGCCAGGGACGTGCCGCACACAGATGAAAGAATGCACAGAACGAAGAGGAACCAGCGAAGTCGCGTCGCCATATTACGACTCCATACAGAAGACAAACGGGTGACGTTGACCTTGCGTCACGTCACCCGTCCGATGTGCGCCTCTGTCTCCCGCCACACGACCGGTTCGATGTCCCGGTCGGTCCTCGTCACGCTTTCTTTTGATAGGTCCCCTGATGGCCGACCCAGTCACAGCCCTTGTCGGGATTCGTATATTCGCTCCAGGGTTCCGGCTTCACCAAACCCTTCGACCGCGACACGATCTTGAACTGACCGTCTTTCAAGATTTCGCCGATCAGGACCGGCTTGTGCGTGTGATGGTTCGCCTCGTCCATTTTGATTTCGCCGCCCGGCGCGAGGAATTTGCTTCCATACACGGCCTTGCGGACCTTGTCCACCTCGGTCGAACCGGCCTTCTCCACCGCCTGCTTCCAAATGTGGACCCCAAAGTAGGCCGCCTCGATCGGATCGTCCGTCACCCGCTTGTCGCCGTCCGGCAAATTATTCTTTTTGCAATAGGTTTTGAAGTTGGCGACGAACTGCTTGTTCTGCGGTGTATCGACGCTTTGGTAATAGTTCCACGCCGCCAGATGGCCCACGAGCGCGGTGGTGTCCATGCCGCGCAACTCGTCTTCAGCCACGCTGAACGCCATGATGGGCGCATCTTCGGCCCTCAGGCCCTGGTTCGCGAACTCTTTGTAGAACGGCACGTTGCTGTCGCCGTTGATCGTGCTGATCACACAGGCTCCGCCGCCGGCCGCAAACTTCTTAATTTTCCCGACGATGGTCTGGTAATCCTGGTGATGAAACGGCGTGTACTCTTCCATGATGTTGGCCTCCGGCACCTTCTTCGCCAGCAACATGGCACGCAGGATCTTGTTGGTCGTCCGGGGATAGACGTAATCCGTCCCGAGCAGGTAGAACTTTTTGTACGCGCCGCCTTCCTTGCTCATGAGATACTCGACCGCCGGCACGGCTTGCTGGTTCACCGCCGCGCCGGTGTAGAAGACGTTGTGCGAGCATTCCTCGCCTTCGTACTGAACCGGGTAGAACAGCAGCCCGTTGTTCTTCTCGAAAACGGGCAGGACCGACTTGCGGCTGACCGACGTCCAGCACCCGAACACCACCGCAACCTTGTCTTGAAGCAAGAGCTGTTTGGCCTTCTCCGCGAAGAGATCCCAGTTCGACGCGGGATCCACGACTACCGGCTTGACCTGCCGTCCCATGATCCCGCCCTTCGCGTTGATTTCCTCCACCGCCATCAACACCACGTCCCGCAGCGAGACCTCGCTGATGGCCATGGTCCCGCTCAACGAGTGCAGCACGCCGATTTTGATCGGTTCCTTGTCCGCTGCGTAAGACAATGCCCAGTTCCCGAGATTGCCCAGCAACGCTGCAATGCCGACACCGGCCGTGACGCGCGCTCCCTGCACCAAGAAATCGCGCCGTGAAGTCCCCGGTTCCGGCATCGTGTTCAGATCATCGTTCTTGATCTCGCTCATATCTCGATCTCCTTTTGGCTACCAGCTTTCCATTCAATGCCCAATGCCGATTGCTTCGCTCTTAGAAGTTGTACCAAGCGCTTAGCGTGAACATATCCGCCTGATTAGATGCCTTCGCCGTATAGGTCGTGGGCTGGGCCCAGTTGGTCCAGAAATGCTGCCATTCGAACCCCATCACAAAATCCGACCAGATTGGGTGGATCGCCGTGAGATAGGTTCGTTGATTGGACAGATATTGGATGCTGGAGTTATATCCAAGCGACCCGACGGTGGTCCCGTAGGCATTAATGCTACCCTTTAAATCTCGGTCGAGAGGATTGTCGATGCCGTATCCGAACAGAAACGTGTAGTCTCGCGAGTAGGCGTAGCTCAATTGAAACCAGGAGGTCAATGTCCGCACAGGGTTGCCCGTCAACCAATTCAAATCCTGATTCCATCTGAACCACTCATTTCCCAGTGCTTGCCCATAGGCCAACTCCCACATCAGTTTCAATTGCTTGGCCAATTGATGAACTGCTTCAACACCGACGAGATAGGAATTGATATCCTTTCCCGGGCTGACCAGAAATCCGACCGGCGTCGGTGCGGATCGATAGTACCGATAGGCTGCGTTGAGTGCGACCATCGTCCCCGCCATGTTACCGGTACCGTTGTACGCGAATCTTGCTCCGAAATACGGAATTTGAACCGGATCGTTGAAAGCCACCGTGCTTCCCGGGCCGCCTCCATTGGCTCCCGTCGTTCCGGGCGTCGGCCTGGATTGGGTATTGCCGCAACAGTTGGAGAGTCCGCGCTCAAACCGCATCACGGTGAGGAGGCCCTCGAAGTTATCTGAGAACTTCTGGCGCACGGTGACCTGCGGAATACGTTGCCAGAGGTTACCGGTATAGCCCATGATCGAAAAGTCGATGTTATCGGTCAGTAACCCCATGATGGGATTCCAGTCCTGCCCGACCGTGAAGGTGGTCTTATTGTTGTTCGGCGAATATTTCATGAAAGCCAGACGCAGACGAGGCAACAGGTTATTGCCGCTGTCGGACTGACCATAGAAGTCCGCCTCGACGACACCGGTCAATGCATGTACTCCGTCAGTTCTGTCTGCCCGAAGCCCGATCACGCTGTAGCGCGGATTGAACGTCGAACTGCTGTTGCCTTGTCGGCCGGCCGCTGTTCCATAACCATTGAACTGCTGCGGGTCCAAGGGGTTTGTGTTTCTAGTGCTGTAGATCCCGTCCAGTTCGACACGACCGTACGGACTCAGGCTTCCCTTGCTGCCTTCCGTAAACATCGGAGCCACACAGCCTGCGCAGAGATGAGGCGGCGGCTGATCCTCCTTGCGGATCAACCGTCCACCACCGGCAGCTTCTTCGGCGCTCGGTTCAGCGCTCTGCTGCGCGAACGCGGGAGACATGCTGCACAATATAAGAATGGCGCCGAACATCAACTGCACGACGCTGCCCACCAACTGCCTTTTCATGAGCTAACCTCCTCCTGGTTGGCCATCCCACATGACTCTCGACACCGGAGGGCATCACACTCCCAAAAAAAAACGCCCTTCCGGCCCAGACTTGGACCAAAAGGACGCCATTGTCCTCTCACGATGAATCGCGCCGTCGATCGGGACGCCGTTGTCCCTTTCAACGTGCGGCACGATGAGGCACGCTTATAAGACCCTCCACATCGGCTTGTCAAGGGATAATCTTGAAGATCCCCGGTGTCCCGGTATCACGTCTCTTCACCCTTGTGCTAGACTACGCGACCAAAATGATCGCACTCAGTTTGGGCAAAGATTCACTCAGGATGCAGAAAACCAGGTTGCGATTTTTTACGGTCTTCGCCACGGGACTCATCCTTGTCAGCGGATGCGCCCATACTCCTGAGGTCGATACGGTGGTGCACGAAGCGCCCAAGGGATCGGTGTATTTAGAACGAATTCCTGACCGCCGTTTCAAGGCGTCCCACCCCATTGTCATTGAGGAAGGGGTGATCTCGCGCGCGCTCGGCGGTGTGATGATTTCAGAACGGAAAACCACCCTACAGACCGTCTTTTCAAAACAGCCGGCCGCCGCCCGAGCATTCTCCGATGAAGATGTCAGATTTCTAGCTCCATTCGTGACTGCAGCGCTCCGTCAGGCCGCAGCGGATCAGCAGGTGGGGTTTGAGGTGCGCAACTATCCATCCGGCTTATCCTACTCGAGCAAGAGCGGGGCAGGAGTGGGATCATCCGACCCTCCTCTTGCCAATTCCACCCTTCTCGAAACCACATCCGGACACCTGTTGGCCCAAGACCACTGGCTCTATCTGACCGTGAGCCAATACCGGAAACGAGCGGAGCAACCGGACACCATTAATATGGCGAATCGACGGTTGCCTGATCCCACCGGTGAGGCGGACAAAGAATTGATTTTCGAACCAAAGGAAGCCTTGAAGCCGAATGGAAAGGCCGGTCTTTTTGGCGGTTCTCCGGATACCGTATTCGTCATCGATTATGGACGTCTCGCGCAACTCCCGGCCTTCGAAGTTTCGATTCCTGCTTCTGAGAAAAAACGCTCTCCCGAGCCGACCAGCCAGCCGGACGTCAAGGAGCAGGACATCAAAGAAATCAGGCAAGAGATGAAGAAGAAAGATGTAGAAATCGAAAATCTGAAGAAGGAGATGGAGGATATCCGGCGGGATCTGGGAAAGCCCTCATCTAAGACACCTTAACCGATTTTCGTCGTGTGTGTCGTCACTCTCTGCCACCTAGTCTTCAATGGAATCAGTCACCAAGGTCGCTTCCACAATTTCTCGCATTGGCCCTTGCTCTGCTGTTGAACAAGCCTCACGAGTTTTTGCTGTCATCTGTGTGTGTGCGATGCTGAATGGCTTTTGGGTCGGCATTTCTGCCTGTGCCAGTTCTCCGGACTTGAGCCTTACGCTCCATAAGTCCAATCTGGGAACGGTGTCTCTAGAGCGCATAGCTGATCGCTCATTTCAGGCTGCGCACCCCATCACCTTGCCCGGCGATACCGTGTCACGTGTCCTTCGCGGTATGCTAATGAAACAGGATCAAAACGGCTTGAAGAACCACGTCCCCGGCACGGCTACCACGATGCGGGTCTTCTCCGAGGAAGAGGTGCTTTTTCTCGCACCATTGATTGTCGATGGGCTGTCGCGAGCCGCTCCTCACCAGCAGGTGGGTTTTACGCTTCAGCAAACCGGGGCGCCGGTCTATTCTCAACAAGTTGGAGCGGCAGTCGGTACCTCGGAGCCTCCGCTTCAACTCCCCCCGAAAGAATCGACCAGCGGCTTTATCTATGCGTACGGCCGATCCCTGTATATCACACTGACAGAATATCGGCACCGACCTGAACGGCCGGACACCATCAACATGGCCAATCGCCGTCTTCCGGATGAAAGGGGTCTCGTGAATCAGACCATTTTGTTCATACCGGAGGTCGTGAAACGGCCGGATTCCTATCGGAACGGCCGATCGACCGATTTTACCTTGGTCATCAATTACGAATTGCTGGCCCGACTTCCGGAGGATCGTGGACTCCCCGCGGAACCCCGCGGTCCTGCACCAGCTGCCGCGTCCGGTCTACTTGAGTCGGGGACATCCGCACAGAAGGGACCGGGACAAAAGGATCCGGAGATCGAAGCGTTGCGGAAGGAGCTCGAGAACATTAAGAAGCAGTTGGCGGACCAAGACACGCGAAAAAATCAGGTACCATCCAAGCAACCGTCGGCTCCCAAGAGTCCATGACAAGCTGGGGTATCGTCATCCCCGCTGTTTTTCCGCCCGCTCTTCGAGTTCTCCCGCCAACAAGACGGCCTCCGCAATCTCCCGCATGGATTTCCGGAGATCCATACTTTGCCGCTGGATCAGCCGGAACGCCTCTTCCTCGGTTAATTTCTTCGAGCGCATCAAATACCCCTTGGCACGCTCCAAAAGTTTCCTTACGGCCAGCGCTTCCTGCATCTCGAATGATTTCTCCAATAACGTCGTATGTTCGATGGCGATGGCCGCCTGATTCGCGATGGCCTGCAGCAGCTTCACCTCCTCACTCGTGAAGGAATGGGACGTCGACGTATAGCTGTTGATCACCCCGACCGCTTTATCCCGCACCATCATCGGCACGCAAAGCAGCGAGCACAGGCCCTCTTTCTTCGCAATTTCCGGGTACATATAATCCGGCTCTTTCGTGACGTCGCCGACGATGATTGGCCTCCGCTCCTGAACCGCCCGCCCGCTGATGCTCTGCCCCACTTTCAAGTTCGGTTTTCGCCGATACTGTTCGCTGAGGCTTTGCGTGGCCTCGATCCGAAGATCTCCGCTGACTTCGTCCAACAACATGATGGAACAGATTTTTGAATTCATCATCTGCGCCGTCATCGTCACCAGCAGCTGAAGCACATCTTCAATGAGCCGGTTCGATGCCACGGTTTCTGAGACCTGCGAAAGAGTTTCCACCTGCAGCGCTTTTCGCCGCATCTGCTCGTAGAGCCGCGCATTTTCGATGGCGCCTCCCACCTGATTGGCGATCGTGGACAGCAGCGCCAGTTCACCCGTACGGTACCGCTTCGGACGCTTGTGCTGCACATTGATGACGCCGACCACTTCCTTCTTCGCCATGATGGGCACGGACACGAAGGCCTGATAGCGATCCTCCGGCAAATTATGGAAAAACTTGAACCGCGGATCGTCGCTCGCATTGCTGGGAATGACTACGCGCGTGCGCTCGCGCGCCACCCACCCCGTGATGCCTTCTCCCATTCCAATGGTAATTCGTCCGATCAGTTTGGGATGAGGATTCTTGGATGCCCGCAGGATGAGCTCGTCTCGGCCGTCGGAGAGCAGATACAGCAAGCAGGCATCGGCCTTGGTGACTTCGACCACGACTTCGACGATATGTTTGAGGACCGCCTCGAGGTCCAGCGTATTGCTGATGGACTCGGTAATGCGATGCAGGACGTCGACTTCGCGCATTTTTTCCCGCAACGCCTGTTCCAATTGTGCGGAGGATTGTGAGCGTCCGGTCGGCATGCGTTACCTCGTCATCGTCGCCGACCTGCGAACGGGTGTGACTTTTTCTTGACGCCGATTGCTGCGGAAGGCTGTTCGCTCGCGTCGTCTCCGATACCAGTCCGCGCACACCGGCTTTTCCAGCGGCCGGATCACAACTTCCCCAATCCGAAGCGGCCATACACCCATGACTTGCCCGCCGATCACCTTCTTGTCGTGTTGCATCGCTCCCCACAAAGAAGAGAACGACATGTCCGGCATACGATCGGATAGTCCCGCGCGTCCGACCAGTGTCTTGATCCGTTCGACGACTTCGGGTTTGCAGAGCCCCATCTGACGGGCGAGATCGGCTTCCTGGACCAGGCCGATTCCGACGGCCTCACCATGAATCAACTGCCGATAGCCTCCGAGAGACTCGAGTGCATGACCGATCGTATGACCGTAATTGAGCACGCGGCGCCGATCGGACTCACGTTCATCTTCGCCCACGATTTGAGCCTTGATTTCACAGCACCGCGCGATTGTGCGCAACACCATCTCCGCGTCTAAATTGAGCAAGGCCGGCATGGCGTCTTCCAGAAAAGCAAAAAATTCCTCATCGGCAATCACGCCGTACTTGATGATCTCCGCCATGCCTGCCCGCAATTCTCTTTGAGGGAGCGTCCGCAGGGTGTCCGGATCGATGAGGACAGTTCGCGGTTGATGAAAGGCTCCGATGAGATTCTTTCCCAGCCGATGATCCACCCCCGTCTTTCCCCCCACGCTGGAATCGACTTGCGCGACGAGAGAAGTGGGAACTTGCACGAACGAAATCCCGCGATGATAGATTGCGGCGGCGAAGCCGGCCAGATCCCCGACGACTCCTCCACCCAAGGCTAGCATCAGCGACTGACGCTCGAACCTATGTTCGGCCAGTGAATCGAGAATGGCGCGAACGGTGTTCAGTGTTTTCGACCGTTCGCCGGAACGCAACACGATGGGGATAGGTTCCAGTCCTTCGCGGCGCAGTGACCGACCGACTTCCTTGAGATAATGGCGGGCAACGTGTTGGTCCGTCACAATCCCGACCAGCGGTCCCTTGGTGAGCCGAGCAATATCGGCTCCCAACGATCGCAAGAGCCCGGTCCTCACGATGATGTCATAGCTCCGTTCCCCTAATTTCACGGAAACTATGCGCTCCGAGGACCCTATTGTATTCCGAGGACTGTCACCCACACATCTTCCCGCAGAACACAGAAATGGCCTGATGCCTGCCGTGTCGGATGGCACTGAACGGTGTAAAGAACGGCGGGGATCGTATCACAACAGCATGGAAACTAAAACGTCTCCGCGCTCGTGAACGACAACTATATGCTTGTACGAGGTTGTTACGGACGGAATGGACGAGTAGCGGCGGGAGAGCATACCGGAAGCCCGGATGGAACTCCCGGGTGGAGTCGGTGTACCAGCTCTTATGTTCTGACGATCGTCGGCGTCAAAAAGATCAACAACTCTTGTTTCGCAACCGTTTCTGTTTTCTGTTTGAAGAGCCAACCAAGCACCGGGATGCGCGAGAGATAGGGAACTCCCGCCACGTTGTTGTTTTGGGTATCGATGAATACTCCCCCGATGACCATGGTCTCGCCATCGCGGACAATGACTTGAGTGTTCGCTTCTTTCCGGTCAATACTGGGACCGGCCGGATTGCTTCTGGCGCCCACCGCATTTCGCGTGACACGCACTCTCATCAGAATCATTTTCCCGATCTCTTTGGGGTCACGCGACGTGATTTGAGGCGTCACATTCAATTCCAGATTCGCGTCGACAAAGGTCGTCTGCGTACCTTGCAGCGATGTGGTTTGGAACGGAATCGATTCGCCCTGGGAAATCTTTGCTTCTCTCTTGTCCAACGTGGTGATCTTCGGAGCGGCAATGACCTTGCTGAGGCCGAGCAGTTCACCGGCCGAAAGCCTTACATCCAGTAATGCTCCGTCGGTTCGGCCGATCGTAAACCCTGCGGCGGGAGTCGAGACCAGTCCTCCGACTGTTGCGGGGAGATTCACGAGAAAATCGGACGTCTGGCTGCCAAAAGATCCGGTGTTGCCGGACTTGAAGTTCGCCACACTATTGTTGCCGAGTTGATTGACATTCTGCACGCCCCATTGGATACCGAGAGATCTGGAGTATGTCGTATCGGCCTCAACGACTCTCGCTTCAATTTGCACTTCAGGGAGCGCCAGATCGAGTCCTTCGATCAACCCTTTGAGAATATTTATCTGGCTCTCGGCGTCCTGCACGATGAGAGCATTGCTGGTTTGACTCACTTGAATCCGACCTCTTGGGCTCAAATTCTGCCGAAGGGACGTCATCAATTCTTGGGCTTGAAGGTTGCGAATATAAAACACGCGGTCGACTAATGGCTCGGCCTGTATCTTTGAAGTTTTTACGCGCGCCTCTTCATCCTCTTGTTTGGCGATGTTGGCCAACGTATCGATCCAGAGGATGTTCCCCTGCTTGATCTTTCCCAATCCGTTCATCTTCAGAATCATGTCGAGCGCTTGATCCCACGGCACACCGACCAGCTTCATCGTCACCTTACTTTTGATGCCTTCGCCCACGACGATGTTAAAGCCGCTGACTTCGGCGATCAGGCGCAGCACGTTACTGATGTCCGCTTGTTGGAAGTCCAATGAAATGCGCCGCCCCACGTAGCGTGTCTCACCGAGAACCAGATCGTCTTTCGGCATCCCTTTGTCGGTCTCATCGGAGCCAACCGCCATTTGTATCGGCCGCACTTGAAAGGCCGCCTGAACAGGATGCAGATTGGCGGCAAAGGTCTTCCGTTGGACACTACGCTTCAAATCCCTTTCAACCATCGCTGCCGTTTCAATACTCATGGAATCGTCAAGAGAGGCCGCCATCGGGCCGTGCCCATGTTGAAACTGATTGTCGACTTGTTCCTTCAGGACCACCACAAGAGCGCTTCCCTTTGATTCGATCGAGAACTTGGCATTGCCGTTCAAATCGAATACCACTCTGACTTTTTCAGGGTAATATCCGAAGCGAATCCTTTTGAGTAAGTGGTGATTCACTCTCAAGACCGGTCTCGTGACGGAAGACGCCGAGCGAGGCATATCGACGACGAGCCGCTTACCGGCTACAAGAGAGGCCTCATGGTCCAAGTTTCCATCGCCGGTGATGACGACTGTGACGTCATCCAGCGTTTTATGAATCGCGATGTCGGTAATGGTCCTCGTCTGGCTTACGGCAGAACCTTGTGATTCAGGGACCGACCCCGGACCGGGTGAGAACTCGGACCCGACGGTGAGAGCGCTCGATCCTCCGATAGCAGGCGGGGGCAACTGGAGAAGAAGCGCCCCTATTGCTGAAAGAACACGGACGGTGGCGGCAGTGCTGACGGCTGTAGGTATCATTCTGGACCCTCTTTCGGATGGAGGAGCTTGACATACTCTCGCTCTTGCTTTCGACCGTAGACGTCGGTAAACCGTTCTTGTACAACAATGCCTTTTTCGGTGATTGCACTGACCACGCCGTTATTGGGACCAACTCTCGTCCCTTTGCGTACGGCATACCCATTCCCATCCGGAGTCTGTACCATCGCCGTATATCCGTATGCTCCCCAGACCACTGCAATCAGGTTCATATCTGTCAAGCCGACGCGTTGTAACGGCGGAAGAGTAAGATCGACTTGCCCGGGGCCTAACTGGCTCAGGATCGGCGCGAAAGGATCTCGGCGTCCAGAAGGGTCGTAACCGCTGACTGATGGTGCAAATCCGAGCGGCAACTGATCGGCTGGCACCATAGCGGCCTCCGCACCCACCGGTGTGGAAGGGAGCGAAGAAGGCCTCACGACATCGCTGGGAGACGGCATCTTCAGAGATTCCTGTCTCATCGGCGCCACCTGCTTGGCATTGCTAATAAGTCCGGATTCCGCCAGAGCAGGCGCCGCCCCCGCAAGGAGAACAATCACTCCTATCGACGTTTTGATCGGCCTACAGAATCGAAACACGATCGATGTCCTCGCGTTGCTATTTGCCGGCGATGGCGGCGGCTGCGACAACCTTTGTTTCTTGAGGAGCCGCGTAGGCAATTAAATCAAACACTGTCTGAGTGACGACACGTCCCTTTTCGATTTTTGGACTACCCATCTTCAATCCCGATACCGTGATGATCCTGGGCAATGTGTTGATCCGGTCGAAAAACAGAGCCGCCGTGTGATATCCCCCGGACACTTCGACATTGACGGGCATACGCACAAAAAGCTTCGAAGGATCTTCTGACTTGGCACTGGGTTTCCACAGTTTGATATCGAGACCGAGCCGAACCGCCAAATCTGAAATCTGTTTAAGGAGCATGACGGCCTCTTCTTCAGGCGGGAGCCGCTCTTTCTTTTTGGCCAACTCGATCTCCAGTTGTTTATTGGCTGCAATCAACTCGTCGAGATGCTTCACCTTTATTGTAAGGGTCTGGATGTCGGCGTCCAGCTTGATGATTTCACCCTGGACTGCCGCAATTTCAGCCGACTTCGGCTCGACAATATAGTAGTAAAAGCCGACTCCGATTCCCGCGAGTAACAAGACTAATAGCGCGAGCTTCTGAGCCAACGGCACCGTTCGCAACATCTCCAGACTGACTGTAGGGAGAGCCATATTTATCCCTTGAGGCGAAATCCCAGCTTAAATTGGTAGAGGCTCAATTGGCTTTCGACGGCCGACCGGCTTTCCTGTAAATCGATGTTGGTGAAGTAATCTGTTCGTCTCAAATTGTTGACAAACTCGACGACGTCGTCGTTTGAAAGCGCCCGGCCTTCCAGATCGATACTTTGCCCATTCACCGCGACTCTGACCAGCCACAATTTCAACGGATCCAGGCTTTGGCTCACATGGTCCAATACCTTTACCGGTCCAACCCGAGACTTCTCCAACTGATCAATGATACGGTTTTTATCCTCGAGGAGTTTCTTGCGCTGTTCAAAGTCAGCAACTTGTTTGACCTGTTCATTGAGCGCAGCAACCTGCTTGGTCTTCTCACTTTTCTCAGTTTGCCGCGCTTCCAATTCTTCGTCCAAGGCTGCGGAATACCACCAGCACCCGGCCAACGTCACGAGGACAAGGCCAACGCCGAGCATGACCTGAGCCCGGACGTCGTAATGAGGCTTGGCTTTGCGCCCCTTGGGACCCGGCAGTAGATTGATTCGAATCATCGGTCGCCTACCGATCTCAGTGCTAATCCGACACCGACTGCCGCGATCGGAGCCAGTTCGGCAAGTGCGGCCGGATCGAGATCGCAGCCCGACGTATCGACCTCGCCGAAGGGATTTGCCAATTCCACGACGGCATGCATTCTGTCTCGTAATTGTTGTTCGAGGCCAGCGATTTGCGCGCCACCGCCGCAGAGGAGAACATGCTGCACATCGGCGTCCGACATCGTCGATTTGAAATAGTCGACCGTCCTGGCAATTTCAGACGCCACCTCGGCGTTCACGCTGTCAATGACTCCCGTTACCGCGGCTTGATTGCTTCCAGCAGACCGCCCGCCCTTCTTGGTCTCTTCTGCTTCCTCATACGACAGGCCGAGCTCACGCTGCATGGCTTCCGTATACCGATTGCCGCCAATCGGAATATCACGCGTAAAGACAGATACACCGGCCCTTACAATGTTGATATTCATTACACTGGCACCGATATTCACCAGCGCAGTGATGTCCTCTAGAGACACCGGGTAATTGATGGCGTGCATGTTCTCTATCGCAAAGGCGTCGACATCCATGACCATCGGGTATAGGCCCGCTCCCTTCACGAGTTCCGTCAACTCGTTGATCTTGTCCTTTTTGGCCGCAACGAGAATGACCGACATCTCGCTCTGTGCATCAGCATCTCCTTCACTGACGGGCAACACATGAAAATCAATGTTGACTTCGTTGATATCGAAGGGAATATATTGTTCGGCTGCCAGACGCACTTGTCCTTCAAGCTCATCGTCCGGCATGGGCGGAAGACTAATCTTCTTCACAATTACGGCGTGCCCGGAAATGGAGATGGCGACTTGCTTCACCTTGATATTCAATTCCTCGAAAAGCTCCTTAATGGCAGACACCACGCGACCTTCGTCCATGACCGTACCATCGACTATGACTTCGGGCTCCAACGGCTTGATCCCGAATTTTTGAAGCACATATTTGCCCCGCTGGTCCTTCAGTTGAACAACCTTGATCCCGCTCGATCCGATATCCAGCCCGACGAGCTGTCGTCTGGGCTTCAGCATGGAAATGATATCGGTCGCTACCAGGCTCTTAAAGGAATTGAGCATACGTGCCTCAGACTGTAGCGCAGGTCGTCTCCGTCACAAACTGTTTTTGCGATTTCATCCTCTTCGACGCAGATCCACGCGGGACAGAGAAACTTCTCTTTACACTTCAATATTTTCCTATGATGCACAGGCTAAGTATAGTTCATATGCTTAGCGTGTCAAGCAAACGAAGGAAAGAGAAGAGGAATTTGCCGCAAAAATGGAAGTAATACGAAGAGCCAGATGACAGACTCTGAGCGTTATTTGCTCAGATCTCTGTGTACGACAGTGGTGTGATATCCTGCAGCGGCAAAGCTTTCCTGGAGGCGTTTGGCTACAGCGACCGACCGGTGACGGCCCCCGGTACAGCCCACCCCGACGTTAAGATAGCTTCGACGCTCGCGTTCGAAGAGCGGAATGAGAAACTTAAAGAGCTGTTCCAATTGATTGATGAAGGCGATCGCATCGGGTTCGGTCAACACGAACGCTCGCACACGGGGATCCTCGCCGCTCAACGGTTTCAACTCCGGAACAAAGAACGGGTTTCGAAGGAACCTGACGTCGAACAAGAGATCGATATCGTATGGAACGCCGAATTTGTACCCAAAGGTAATAATCGATATGGTCAACGGACGCGGGGTGCCGTCCTGTCCGAATTGCCTAGCCAGGAGATCGCGAAGTTCGTGAACGGTCAAATCGGATGTATCGATGATCCGGTCCGCATGACGCCGTAATTCCGCCAACCGATCCTTCTCGAACCGTACCCCTTCCAGTACGGGTAAATCGGGCAGTAAGGGATGCGGTCTTCGCGATTCCGAAAAGCGACGCACCAAGACTTCTTCTCTGGCCTCGAGAAATAACAGCTCAACCGAGTGCCCCAACGCTTTCACTCGATCGAGCACACCGACCAGATCGGTAAAAAATACCCGCTCTCGGACGTCGATGCCCAGTGCAACTTTCTTGATCTCGCCTCCTTGTTGATGACACAGCTCCACAAATGTCGGAAGCAGTGCGGGCGGGAGATTATCGATGCAAAAATAGCCTACGTCCTCAAAGGATTTGAGCGCATGAGATTTCCCCGCTCCGGAGAGACCGCTGATCACGATGAGCTTCAGTCCGGGCATTGCACGAGCATCCTACGGATCGATGAGCACAATTTTGCCGTTTTCCACCCGGCGCAGGATTTGAAGTTTTCCGGACTCGGCACAGGTGAAGACCATCAAGGAACCGGGACTGGGATCGAGCTGATGGGTCGCCGCTTGGCGAGAGAGAACCGACACGTGGGGCCTTACAATCTCAATGGACTCTTCCGGACCAGCAGGCATGGGAATGAACTTCGTGACCGAGGTTCTCTTGGTCTTGTGCTGCGTGCGTCGTTCCTTCTGTTTGCGCATCTGTGACTCGAGCCGATCCACCAATTGGTCAATGGTCGCATACATCTCACGAGTCGAAGTCTTGGCTTGGAAGCGTTTGCCGTCCATGGCGCACACCGCTTCAGCCGCATGTTGAAGTTTGTTGACTCCCAACGTGATTTGTATCCGGTCTATCGGTACGCCATAGCGCTCCAGCCGCTCGAACTTATGGCGGGCATATCGCTTGAGAGCCGGCGTTACGGTCAGGTGTCTGCCGGTAATCTTCATACTGAACTCCTCCGCGTCAAGACATGGACAATGAACATTGCCGCCGGCACAGCGCGAAGCATCGGTTATGCCCTCAGGAACCGAGGCGCTGCTGGGATATGATGCACATCGCTAAAAGAATTGTTTGCGCTGTGTTGCAGGAGGGATGTTTTCTTCTGCTCGATACTTCGCCACGGTTCGTCGTGCGATGAGCACCTGCTGCTCCCGAAGTCGGGCGGCAATTTCTTCATCCTTCAACGGATGTCGCGCATCCTCGGCGGCGACCATTTTGCGGATCATTTCTCTCACCGTAATCGATGACAGCATATCGCTCGGCTGATCCGCTCGCTGCAAACCGGCATTAAAGAAAAATTTCAGCTCCAGCATGCCTTGCGGACAATACATGTATTTATTAGCCGTCACGCGACTGATCGTGGATTCGTGCATGCCGATATCCTCGGCCACTTGTTTCAACACCAGCGGTTTGAGGTATTGAACGCCATGCTCGAAGAACTGCTCCTGGAACTTCACGATGCTGGATACGACCTTCACGATCGTCTTGTTACGCTGCTCGATGCTGCGAATCACCCATTGGGCCGCCCTCAACCGCTCATCGAGATAGGCTTTGGTTTCAGACGCGCCGCTCTGGCCCGATGCCATCAACTGTTTATAATAAGGACTGATCCGCATCCGTGGCAGACCGTCATCGTTCAACAACACCACCCACTCGCCTTCGTTCTTGACAACGAAAACGTCCGGCACGATCACATAGTTTTGAGTGTTGGTGAAGGGACGACCCGGTTTCGGTTCCAGCGCTTCGATGACTTTGGTGGCCTGCAGCACCTCGTCCACGGTGACATCGAGCGCTTTGGCCACCCGAGCATACTGTTTCTTCTCCAAATCCTTGAGATGATGGAGGATGACGGCTTCGACAACAGATCCCTTCAATGCTCCAGGTCGGGCGCCGAGCGACCCGATCGGGCTCTTCCCCAGATGGCCGAGTTGCAGAAGAAGACATTCTGGAAGGTCTCGTGCGCCAACACCAGTCGGGTCGAACGTCTGGATCTCCCGCAAAACCGACTCCACTTCCGCTTCCGTGAAGTCAGTCCCACCGACGATTTCGGAAATCGGGATCCGGAGATATCCGTCATCGTCAAGATTGCCGATTAGCAAGCGCCCGATGGACTTTTGCCGTTCAGACAGACCGGACAACGAAAGCTGCCACAGAAGATGATCCTCCAAAGATGTCGCCTTGGCCACCGTCTGCTCGTAAGACGGAAAATCGTCCGGGGAAGAAGACTGGCGCTCACCACTACCCGTCCGACGGTCCGTACCAAAATATTCTTCCCATCCGGCAGCCGATACTTCTTCGGGCGTATCCCGTTCCTCCGGCGTGTCTTCCGGCTGCTCTGAGCTTTCGGCGGTCGGACTGGCGGCTGCCGCTGATTCTTCCGCCTGTTCGTCGGTCGTCCCGGCTTCATTGTCCTCTGCTTCGGCAGGAAGTTCCTCCAGGAGGGGATTGTCCATGAGATGCTGGGCCAAGCTCTGCTGCAATTCCAGCCTCGATAACTGCAGCAGCTTGATCGCCTGCTGCAGTTGAGGCGTCATGATCAGTTTCTGACTGAGCTTGAGATCGAGACGTAGCTTCATCGACAGACCTGCGCTCTCTCAGAGTTTGAACCGATCCCCAAGGTACACGGCCCGAGCCATCTCGCTCTTGACGATCGTCTCCGGAGATCCGGCTTCCAAAATGAGCCCTTCGTTGATGATATAGGCTCTCTCAGTAATCGAGAGCGTCTCTTGAACGTTGTGATCGGTAATGAGAATGCCGATGCCCTTTTCTTTCAGCCGGGTAATAATGTGCTGAATATCCGCCACCGCGATGGGGTCGATCCCGGCGAACGGCTCGTCCAATAACATGAAGGACGGATTTGTCGCCAACGCACGTGTGATCTCCAACCTTCGGCGCTCGCCACCGGACAGCGCATAGGCCATGCTGGTTCTGATGTGCCCCAAGTCAAGCTCATTCAACAACGAGTCCACACGCTCGGCCCGTTCGGATCGAGAATAGTCCAGCATTTCAAGAATTGCCAGGATATTGTCCTCGACGGACAATCGGCGAAAGACCGAAGATTCCTGAGGAAGATATCCGATGCCTTTTCGGGCCCGTTTGTACATCGGAAGATCGGTCAAGGGCTCCTGATCCAGCGTAATCGTCCCTTCGTCGGGTTGGGTCAATCCCACCATCATATCGAAGATCGTCGTCTTTCCCGCGCCGTTCGGTCCCAGCAAACCAACCACCTCTCCGGCTCGGACCTCGACCGAGACGCCTTTTACCACTTTTCGGGCACGGAAACTTTTTACAAGACCGGAGGCACGCAGAAGCATCCGCCCGGAGGACTGTTCCCTGAGGCCGGTCTCAATGGGAGAGGCTTGCGCGGTTTGGGTCATTTCGCCCCTCCTTCAGGATCAATACGCACATGAGAGCCTCCTTCGACCACACTGCGGTCCTCCGCAAGAAACATCGTGATTTGCTTGCCGCTCACCCTCGTTCCTTTTTCCCAGGCGACGGGTGATCCCGTCAGGACGATCTTGTCCTCTTCACGGTAGTAAATGGCTTTGTCACAGGTGGCGTTGCCATTATCACGTTCAATCTTGACCCGTCCGGTCGCTTCAATCTTGTTCACGGACCGGTTCCCGACTGTCTCTGGCCCTTTTTTCTGAGACGATTCGCGCATTTTCCGATCTTCCTGCCCGTTCGCATCCTGCGGACCAAACGACACGACCATTCGATCCGAGTAGACGACTAATGTGCCTCTCGTCAGAACGACCGCTCCTTCAAAAATGGCCTGACTGTCGTGGTTCTTGACCGTCATTTTCTTGGAGGTGATCGTGGTGCCGACGGCCTGATCGGCGCCTGCAGCGACCATAGCGCCCAACATCGGCTGACTTAACATGAGCAGCCACGTCGGCAACCATCTAGGAAGCAGGCGCCACATCCACATGTACATCGTCCAGTACCTCGAACTCTTCTCTATCCAGATGCCCCAACAACCCTCTGCCTGTGACTTCCAGGCCGTGGCCCACGATTCGTACGGGGTCGTCGGTTCGAATTTCCCTTGATTCGTCGGTCCAGGCTAAATGATTGGTATAAATGACATAACCGCTTTGGGTCTTTACCACGAGGGGCTCGGTGCGATTCGACAGGATGAAATTTTTCGTGGCCGTATCTAGGGTGCCCTCGTCTCCTTCAACCGTCAATTCCTTTCCTTCTCGACCGAACAGCGTCACCGCGACTTGATCGAGAATCGCTCGTTTGTCCTGCTCGAAGAGACGCGCCTGCTTGGCATCCACTTGCCATTGCACCTTATCGGCCTTGGTCTGCGTGAAGGTGAATTGAGAAATCATGGCGTCGGCCTTATCCATCGTTCCAGGACTCGTCGCGGTAGGGGGAGGCGCTGAGTTGGAATTCGTCATGAGCAGATACGCCAGGTAGCATGCTAACAGAACACTGAGCGTCAAAAGGCCCCGTTGTATCAACCTTCTCCACACGTTATGAGCCTTCATCTCCCGGATCGAACGCTACTGGCACGATAGTAGCAGGTGGACCGCCGCAAGTAAACTCGTCTCTCAACCGGAGCGGAAGGTGATGATTCATTCTTGACGGCGAAAAACTGGTGAAGCGCGATGTCAGTCTGGCAAGACGACAACGGCTCTTGCCAGACGTTTTTCTCGCTAGGATTTGGAAGGTTGAGCGCCCGCGTCAGATTTTTTCGGGGTACTGTCAGGTCGAGACACGAGTTCGATTGCCACGAGCTCGGCGGCATCGCCAATCCGGCGCCTGGTCTTGATCATTCGCGTGTACCCGCCGGCCCGATCTTGGAAGCGAGCTGCGACGTCGCTGAACAACTTCGTCACGACGTCTTTGCTTCTGAGAAAGCTCAGTGCACGACGTCTGGCGTGGAGCGATCCTTCCTTGCCAAGCGTGATCATGCGGTCCGTGAACCCTCTGATTTCCTTGGCTTTGGCCTCCGTCGTCTCAATCCGCTCATGTTCGAGCAGCGAAGTCACGAGGCTTCGAAACAGCGCCCATCGGTGCTTGGTCTGTCGACCGAGTTGCCTGCCTTTTTTTCTATGGCGCACGGTGTCCTCTCGTTACTCGGAAGGCTTGGGATTTCCGTTTGAGGGCAGAGACTCGAGCTTGACTCCCAGCCCCAGTCCCATCTCCGTCAGGATTTCCTTGATCTCGTTCAGGGACTTCTTCCCGAAGTTCTTGGTCTTCAACATTTCAGCCTCGGTCTTCTGCACCAGATCGGCGATGGTCTTGATATTGGCATTCTTAAGACAATTGGCCGCCCGAACAGACAACTCGAGTTCGTTGACGCTCCGGAACAAGTTCTTGTTGATTTCGCGCTGAGCTTCGTCGCCCGTCAATTCTCCCCGACCTTCGACGCGCGCCTCGGGATTGATAAAGATGTCGACATGGTCGCGCAGGATGCCGGCGGCCGTCGAAAGGGCATCTCGCGGTGAAATCGTGCCGTCGGTCCAGATTTCAAGCGTCAGCTTGTCATAGTCGGTCATCCGGCCGACTCGGGCATTCTCGACCTGGAAGTTCACGCGTTTGATCGGAGAGAAGATCGAATCAATCGCGATGACGCCAATGGGAAGACCTTCTTCCTTGTTCCGCTCGGCAGGCACGTACCCGCGTCCGTGCTTCACCGTCATTTCCATGTCCAGCGTCGCATCCTTGTCGAGGGTGGCAATATGAAGGTTGGGTGTGAGGATCGTGATGTCGGCATCATGGACGATATCCGAACCCTTCGCTTCTCCCGGCCCCTTTTTCTTCAGGCGGATCGTCTTCGGCTTGTCGGTGTGGAGAGCGAGTCGCAACCCTTTGACGTTCAAGATGATCGACGTCACGTCCTCCGTCACCCCGGGGATCGTGGAAAATTCGTGCAGGACGCCCTCGATCTTCACGGTCGCCACCGCGGCACCGGTCAGCGAGGACAGCAACACACGACGCAGTGCATTGCCCACCGTCGTGCCGAACCCGCGTTCGAACGCTTCCGTGGTAAAGCGGCCGAAGGTCGGAGAAAGCGTTTCCTTGTCAACTTCGACCCGCAATGGGATCTGGAAGTCCTTCATCCCTTTAATCATGAGTCCCCCTTCACTGTGTCAGCGACCATGTCGTCCCTCGCGAAGCATTCTGCGAGAACGCGGTGCTGTATGAAGTCGCCTTACCTCGAATACAATTCCACGACCATCTGTTCGTTGACGGGCAACGTAATCTGATCCTTCGCCGGAAGCGTGCGGACGGTGCCTTTGAATCCGGCTTTGTCCAGCTCTAACCATTCGGGAATCCCTCTCCCTTCCACCGATTCCAGCGACGTCTGAATCGATGCAAGATTTCGGCTCCGCTCGCGAATCGCCACGACGTCTCCGGCCTTCACCAATGCGCCTGGCACGTTGGTCTTCCGGCCATTGACGGTGACGTGTCCATGGTTGACGAGTTGGCGGGCCTCTCGTCGGGACGCGCCGAAGCCGAGCCGATAGGCGACATTGTCCAATCGCAATTCGAGCAAGCGAAGCAGCGCTTCACCGGTGACTCCGGACTGCCGCTCAGCCCGTTCGAACACGCCGCGGAATTGCCGCTCTTGGAGCCCGTAGATCCGTCTCAGTTTCTGTTTCTCACGCAACTGCAGGCTGTAGTCGGATGTCCGCTGACGTCCTTGCCCGTGCTGGCCGGGCGGATAGCTCCGGCGCTCGATTGCACATTTCTCGGTCATGCAGCGGGAGCCTTTGAGAAACAGCTTTTCTCCCTCGCGACGGCATAACCGACAAACTGGACCACGATACTTTGCCACTGCATCCTCCTTATTCGTTCATCACCGCTCGTTATTCGCGAAACGCCGGACGCTATCCATCTCGTCATCCGATGGACGATTCACCTGTAACGCGGCTCCTAGACTCTTCGGCGCTTGGGCGGCCGGCACCCGTTATGCGGAATCGGAGTCACGTCTCGAATCAAATTGATTCGCAATCCTGCACCTTGCAGCGAGCGGATCGCCGACTCGCGTCCCGAACCGGGGCCGTTCACATAGACGTCAACTTGTCGCATCCCGCTTTCCATCGCCTTGCGGGCGGCCGCTTCGCCGGCTCGCTGGGCCGCAAACGGAGTGCTTTTGCGGGACCCTTTGAAGCCCTGATTACCAGCGCTTGCCCAGACCACCGTGTTCCCGCTCATGTCGGTGATCGTGACAATCGTGTTGTTGAAGGACGCCTGGACATGGGCGATCCCACTCTGCACGATCCGCCGTTCTTTCTTCTTGCCTTTCTTCACGCTCATAGACGCTCCCTACAGCCAAATGGTTACGCGGTGGTGGCGGGGCGGGCAGCCGGCTTGGGCTTGCTCCCGACGCCGGCCCGACGTCCCTTCCTGGTGCGCGCATTGGTCTTCGACCGCTGGCCGCGAACCGGCAACCCCTTGCGATGGCGAAGTCCTCGATACGTCCCGATATCGATCAGGCGCTTGATGTTCATGGAGAAGGTCTTTCTGAGATCGCCTTCGACCTGATATTCGCGGTCGATGATTTCGCGGATCTTGACGATCTGATCTTCACTCAGATCCTTCACGCGAATTGCCCCGTCGATCTTGGCCTTATCCAAAATGTCACGGGCCGCGGCCCGTCCGATCCCGAAAATATAGGTCAGGCCGATATCGGACCGTTTCTCTCTGGGCAAATCCACTCCGGCGATACGTGCCATAGATCTCTCCTCAGTAACGTGACGAGTGACGAGTGACAGGCGACGCGTGCGGGGTAATCTTGTCTTGTTCGACACCGCTCACTGGTCACCCGTCACTCGGCTCAGCCTTGCCGCTGTTTATGCCTCGGATTCTCGCATAACACGCGAACCACCCCGCGACGTCGAACCACCTTACATTTCGCACAAATCGGCTTGACCGATGATTTGACTTTCATCTGTTGCCTGCTCCTACTTGAACCGATAGGTAATCCGCCCGCGGGTCAAGTCATAGGGCGACATTTCCACGGTGACCTTGTCGCCGGGAAGAATACGAATGAAATGCATGCGCATCTTCCCTGAAATGTGAGCCAGAATCTTGTGACCGTTGTCGAGTTGTACGCGAAACATGGCGTTCGGGAGGGTTTCTGACACCGTGCCTTGGACTTCAATGATGTCTTCCTTCGGCACGAACCCTTACCCTTTCTTCCGTCCGATGATCATTGCGCCAAGACCTACAGCCGACTGAGGATATGCGCGGCTCCTTCAGGTTGGATCGCGATCGTATGCTCGAAGTGCGCCGACCAGCTTCCGTCAGCCGTTACGGCGGTCCACCGATCGTCCAGCACCCTGACCCCGGAGCCTCCCATGTTGACCATCGGCTCGATCGCCAATACCATCCCCGCCTGCAACCGCGGCCCCTGTCCCGGCTTGCCATAGTTCGGCACTTGGGGTTCCTCATGAAGCTGCCTGCCGATCCCGTGGCCGACGAATTCCGTCACAACCGAATACCCGGCCGATTCCACTCGGCGCTGGATTGCATGGGAGATATCGGACAACCGATGCCCGACCACCGCCTGTTCGATCCCGAGAAACAAGGCTTCTTCGGTCACCCGCACCAACTCGGCTACCTTTTCGTCGATCGCCCCTACGCCGACGGTCACGGCGGAGTCGCCATAGAATCCACCGACGATCGCGCCGAGATCAAGCCCGATGATATCCCCTTCCTTCAAAACCCGTTTCGAAGGAATGCCGTGAACCACCTGTTCATTGACCGACGCGCATAGCGTCTTGGGATAATTTCTATATCCCTTGAATGCCGGCAACGCCCCACGAGACCGGATCTCTGATTCGGCGAGACGATCGAGTTCGTCCGTCGTGACCCCGGGATGGATTGCCTGTTTCAACACCTCCAACGTCTCGGCCACCACTCTCGACGCCTTTGCCATCACGGCAACTTCTTCTGGCGTCTTGAGAATGATCATGAGGGCCCGTACGGCGCCAGTACTTTCGTCAGTCTGTCGAACACCGCGTCGACCGGTCCCGAACCATCGAGCTCCGAGAGGACCCGCTGGTCCCGATAATACCGGATCAACGGCGCCGTCTGCTCCTCATAGACTTTGAGCCGAGTCTCGATTGCCTCCGGTCGATCATCGCTCCGCTGCACCAATGTCTCGCCGCATCGATCACAGGCACCGTCTTTCTTCGACGGGGCGAAATCCACGTGGAATGTTGCCTGGCACTTGGGACAACTCCGGCGGCCACTCAGTCGCCGGATGATGTCGTCGCGGGACACCTGGAAGTTCACCACACGATCGAGCGGCGTCCCTGCGGCGGCAAGAACGTTTCCCAATTCTTCAGCCTGTGGAACAGTCCGTGGAAACCCGTCTAGGACGAAGCCTTTGGCACTGCCGGGTTGCGCCAATTTGTCCCTCACTAAGCCGATGACCACCGAATCCGGGACCAGTTTTCCCTGGTCCATATAGTGTTTCGCTTCGCGGCCCAACTCCGTCTGATTCCGGACTGCTTCGCGGAGCAGATCGCCAGTCGAGATTTTGACGACGCCGTATTTCGATGCGATCAGGTCTGCTTGCGTGCCCTTTCCGACTCCGGGCGCCCCCAAAAACACCACGCGCATGGTCAGCCGCTCCGTCCACGGAGGGGACCCATGCCTTTGCCCAAAAATCCCTCATAGTTCCGCATCAGCATGTGCGACTCGATCTGCTGAGCCGTGTCCAGCCCGACACCGATGACGATGAGCAACGATGTCCCGCCGAAATAGAACGGCACATTCAGTTTGTAGATGAGGAACTCGGGAATCACGCACACCACCGCC
Source organism: Nitrospira sp. (assembly GCA_035252115.1). Taxonomy (GTDB): domain Bacteria; phylum Nitrospirota; class Nitrospiria; order Nitrospirales; family Nitrospiraceae; genus Nitrospira_C. Next base: position 28,998 of record DATFDJ010000096.1, read on the forward strand.
AAATAAATCGCGCCGGCGAAGGTAATATGCGTCAACACCTTGTAAATGTAGTCGGAGGTTCGTTGGCCGGGCCGTATCCCGGGAATGAAACCGCCGTACTTCTTCATGTTGTCCGCCATATCGACCGGATTCAGCACCACCGCCGTATAGAAAAAACAAAAGAACAGAATCAACCCGACGTACATCAGCGTATAGAGCAAGGATCCCGGTGCCAACTGCGCCCCGATAGCCTTGACCCACGGCGTTTCGAAAAAGCCGGCGATCGTCGCCGGGAACGCGATGATCGACGAGGCAAAGATCGGGGGGATGACCCCGGCCGTATTGATCTTCAGCGGAATATGAGTGCTCTGCCCGCCGTAGACTCGTCGCCCCACCACCCGCTTCGCATACTGAACGGGAATTTTCCGCCGCCCACTCTCCAAAAACACAATCGCCGCCACGACGGCCACCATGAGCACCGCCAGCGCCGCCAGCAGGAAAAAACTCAACTGTCCGACCTTGTAGAGATCGAACGTTTGCGCGACCGCCGCCGGGAGGCGCGCCACAATGCCGGCAAAGATAATCAGCGAGATCCCGTTGCCGATGCCCCGCTCCGTGATCTGCTCGCCAAGCCACATGAGAAAGCCGGTCCCGGCGGTCAGGGTAATGACCGTCATGAGACGGAATCCCCACCCCGCATTGAGGACAAAGGCTCCTTGATTCATTTGTTCAAGGCCGATGGCGATGCCGAAGCCCTGAATCAGGGCGATCCCGATCGTCCCAAATCGGGTGTACTGAATGATCTTTTTCCTGCCGCGCTCTCCCTCCTTCGCGAGTTTCGAAAGATGCGGGATGACGACGGTCAAGAGTTGCAGAATGATCGATGCGCTGATATACGGCATAATGCCGAGCGCAAAGATCGTCAACCGCGACAGCGATCCGCCCGAAAAAATATCCAAAAAGCCGAGCAGGGCGCCGCCTTGCTTCTGCAGAAAATCCTGGAGCGGTTCGCCATTGATCCCAGGCGTCGGGATATGCGCGCCGACCCGGTACACGACCAGCATCCCGAGTGTGAACAGGATTCGGGTCCGGAGTTCGGGTATCTTAAAAATGTTCTGAAAACTGGTGACGAGCCTCTCAAACACCGGGGATGACCTCGACTCTCCCTCCCGCTGCTTGGATCTTCGCCTCAGCCGACTTGCTGAACTTGTGAGCCTGGACGACCAGCGCCTTCTTCAGTTCTCCATTTCCGAGGATCTTAATCGGGCGCGTGAGTCGCTTGACCAATCCGGCATCCACGAGAGCCTGCGGCGTAATGGTGCCCTGTACGGGCAAGTCCACCAAGCTTTTCACATTGACGATCGCATATTCCGTTCGAAACGGATTCTTGAAACCGTACTTGGGAACCCGGCGGATAAGCGGCATCTGGCCGCCTTCGAATCCCGGCTGTTTTCCGCCGCCGGATCTGGCCAATAAGCCCTTATGCCCTTTCGTGGCGGTCTTGCCGTGCCCGGATCCAGGACCTCTTCCAATTCTCTTCCGTTTTTTCTTGGCTCCTTTGGCCGGAGCCAGCTCATGTAAGTTCATTGTGGTCGCACGTCCAATAAATATCCCACCCGATGGATGAGCCCCCGCACTTGAGGCGTGTCGGGACGCAGCACCGACTGGCGGATTTTTCGCAGCCCCAAGCCCCGCAGCACGAGACGGTGCCGTTCCGGCGTGCCGATGGGGCTGCGCTTCAAGGTAATCCGAACCGTGGCCTGCCCGGCCGCTGTTTTCGCGTTCGCCATTTAGACACCCACTTCACTGGGCCGTACGTCCGACCGCGTCCGCCGCAATTGCATGACATGCTCCGGGTTTCGAAGTTGGGTCAGCCCGTCGAGAGTCGCCCTCACGGTATTGAATGGATTCCCTCTGCCCAACGTTTTCGAAATGACATTATGAGCCCCGACCAACTCGACCACCGCCCGAACCGCGCCCCCGGCGATGATGCCGGTTCCCTCGACGGCCGGCTTCAGCAATACATGCTCACCGCCGAAGTGCCCATGGACCTCGTGAGGAATGGTCCCCGACTTGAGCGGGACATGAACCAGATTTTTTTTGGCCTGCTGGACCGCTTTCGAGATCGCCACCGGGACCTCAGCGGCCTTACCTTTACCGATCCCAACCCACCCGAGTCCATCACCGACCACCACCAGAGCGCAGAAGTTGAAGCGCTTCCCGCCCTTCACCACCTTCGCCACACGGTTGATGAAGACGACTTTATCCTTCAGGCTCAGTTCATCGGGGTTCACTCGCACGCGCTGTTCTCCTCATCAGGTTAAGGTTCCGGTTGAGGTCAAGGGTTCCACGAGGTCACTCAGCCTTAGCCTTAACCTCATTCCTTCGCTAAAATTGCAATCCCCCTTCGCGGGACGCATCGGCCAGCGCTTTGATCCGGCCGTGATAGAGACGGCCGCCCCGATCGAATACGACGGCCTGAATCTGGGCGCCTTTCGCCCTTTCGGCGAGCAGCTTGCCGACTGCTTTCGCCGCCACCACGCTGCTCGTCGACTTCAGCGATGCCCGCAGCGACTTGTCGAGCGAAGACGCGGCGACAAGCGTCTTTCCTTCCAGGTCGTTGATGATCTGCGCGTAGATATGTCCGCTGCTTCGGAAGACGTTCAGTCTCGGTCGTTCAGCGGTTCCAAAAATTCGCTGTCTCACCCGCTGTTGTCGCCGCGCCAGTTGCCGCGCTTTTTCTTCGCTGTTCATAGCATCCTACTTACCGGTCTTGCCTTCCTTCTTCCGCAGGGCCTCTCCGGCGTACCGTACGCCCTTTTGCTTGTAGACGTCCGGCGGCTTGATCGCCCGTAAGTTGGCCGCGACCTGCCCAACCAACCGTTTATCCACCCCTTTCACATTGATCAACGTCTGCTTGTCAACTTTCACGTCGATGCCGGTCGGGATAGGAAAAACGACGGGATTGATGTACCCCACGTTGAAACTCATCGTCCGGCCCTGCACGGCCGCCTTGAATCCCACGCCCGTGATTTCCAAATTGCGCTCATAGCCTTTCGTTACCCCGTACACCATATTATTGAGCTCCGCACGCACAAGACCGTGCTGAGCGCGGACTTTGCGATCATCGCTGGACCGCGTCACGACAATCTGATCCTTCTGGACGGCGACACTAATGTCGGGAGTCAGCGTCCAATCGAGCTTTCCGAGCGGTCCCTTCACGGACACCACAGAACCAGCCACCTTGACATCGACTCCGGCCGGAACCTGAACCGGCTTGTTCCCTATGCGTGACATCGCGCTGCTGTCTCCTTACCGATGCGGTAACGGTCACCAAACCGCACAGAGGACTTCCCCACCGAGCCCGGCTTTGCGGGAGGCTTGATCCGTCATGATGCCTTTCGACGTCGAGAGAATCGCCATGCCAATGCCGTTTCGGACGCGCGGAATATCTTTGGTGCCGACATAGACCCTCCGTCCCGGCTTGCTGATCCGTTCCATCCCGGTGATCATCGGTTGTCCCTCTCCGACGTACCGGAGCTGGACCTTCAGCACGGGATGCCCCCCCTCCTCCGTGCCGGCCTCCACACCGTCGATGAAGCCCTCCGCCTGCAGCACACGCAGAATTTCCCGCTTCAGTTTCGAGGCCGGCACGATCACGACCTCGTGCTGACGCCGAAACCCATTGCGCAATCTGACCAACAAATCACTGATCGGATCCGTTACCATAGAAACCCTTTCACGTCGTTTCCCCGCGGACCATCGCCGGCGCGTCTGCGTGGATTACCAGCTCGCTTTTCGTACGCCCGGGATTTCGCCCTTGAGGCTCAGCATCCGAAAGCAAATTCGACACATCTTGAAGCGGCGCAAGTACCCATGAACCCGGCCGCAAATTCCGCAGCGATGATACGCCCTCGTCCCAAATTTCGGTTTGACGGCCGCTTTGTTTCTCAGCGCAAGTCTTGACACAGTGGCTCCTTTTTCCTTACGTCCTGAACGGCATGCCCAATTGCTTCAGCAAGGCGCGACCTTCGTCGTTCGTGCGGGCCGTCGTCACGATCGTGATGTCCATGCCGTGAATCGAGGCCACTTCGTCGTACTTGATCTCCGGGAAAATCAACTGCTCCTTGAGACCCAAGGTGTAATTCCCGCGACCGTCGAACGCTTTCGGAGAGACGCCTCGGAAGTCGCGAATCCGCGGGAGGGCCAACGTCACCAACCGGTCGAAAAATTCGTACATGCGCCGGTTCCGAAGCGTCACCTTGGTGCCGATCGGCATCCCCTGACGCAACTTGAATCCTGCGATCGCCTTCTTGGCCTTCGTGATGATCGGCTTCTGTCCGGTGATCGTCCCCAATTCGTGCGCCGCGCTTTCCAAGAGCTTGACGTTCTGCGTCGCCTCACTCATGCCCACGTTCAGGACAATGCGTTCAAGCTTCGGGACCTGCATGACGTTCTTGTAGCCGAACTCCTTCATCAGTGCCGGGACGACGCGTTCCCGGCACATATCGCGCAGGCGTGGATTGAACTTCGACACTTCGCTGCCGTAGTCCAGCACCTGCGGGGCCTTGACGCTCTCTTTCTTCGCCGGCCGACCGGCCGGCTTGCCGCCTTTGCTTTTCTTCACGTCCTTCTCGTCCGCCATGCTCTCGGCTCCTACTCGACGACTTCCTTGGACCTCTTGCTGAACCGGACCCGGCGTCCGTCCTTCTCGGTTCGCACACCCAGTCGGGTCGGTTTTTGCGTGACCGGACACAGAAACATGACATTGGAGACGGCCAGAGGCGCTTCGCGCTCGAGGATGCCCCCCTGCTTCACTTTTTGGTTCGGTTTGGTATGGCGCTTGATCATGTTCAGCTTTTCCACGACCACTTTGCCGGCCGTGCGATCCACGGACAATACCTTGCCGGACTTCCCGCGATCACGACCCGCAATCACGACGACCGTATCCCCTTTTCTGATCCGAATTTTTTGCAGCGCGTCCACTGGCACTCCTACATCCCCGGCCGATTAGAGCACTTCCGGAGCCAATGAAATGATCTTCATGAATTTTTTCCAGCGAAGCTCGCGGGCAACGGGCCCAAAGATGCGGGTTCCGACCGGCTCGCCGTCTTTATTGATCAAGACGCAGGCGTTGCGGTCGAACTTGATGTACGACCCGTCTTCGCGCCGCACTTCCTTGGTCGTCCGCACGATGACCGCCCGGCTCACGTCGCCCTTTTTCACCGTGGCCTGCGGGATCGCTTCCTTCACCGCCACGACGATCACGTCCCCGAGCGAGGCATAGCGGCGCTTCGACCCTCCGAGCACATGGAAACACATGGCCTGCTTGGCCCCGGAGTTATCGGCCACGTCCATGTAGGTATAGTTCTGAATCATGATGCGTGCTGTCCCCTGCGGCCGCTGCGCCCGCTAGTCCGTGCGTCCCTTTTCCAGCACTTCCACCACGCGGAAATGCTTTTCCTTGCTGATGGGCCTTGTCTCGATCATCCGCACCCGATCGCCGATGTTACAGGCGTTCTGCTCGTCGTGCGCCTTGAGCTTCGTCATGCGACGCAGCACCTTGCGGTAAATCGGATGGATCACGGACCGCTCGACCGCCACCACCACGGTCTTGTTCATTTTGTTGCTGACGACTCGGCCGACCCACTCGCGCCGCTTGACCTTCTCTGCCATGCTGTCAACCTTTCGCTTCAGGCTTCTTGCGTTCCGCCGCTTCCACTTCACGCTGCAGCGTCTTCGCGCGTGCGATCGCCCGCTTGGTCTTCCGAATCTGCATGGGATTCTCGAGCCGCCCCGTGCCCAACTGGAACCGCAGATTGAACAGTTCTTGCGTCAACTGCTTGGCCTTGTCCTCCAACTCGGGCCCGCTCAATTGTCTCAGTTCCTTCAGTTCCATATGAACGCCTGTCTCCCGGATCGTTTGCCGACCCTAGAATTCTCCGCGCGCGACGCATTTGGTCGCGATCGGCAGCTTGTGGGATGCGAGTCGGAACGCCTCGTTCGCGATCTCGGGCGTCACGCCGCCCATTTCGTAAAGAATCCGACCCGGTTTCACCACAGCGACCCAGTACTCCGGATTGCCCTTGCCCTTTCCCATTCGGGTCTCCGCCGGCTTCTTGGTGATCGGCTTATCGGGGAAAATGCGGGTCCACACCTGGCCGCCGCGCTTGACATACCGGGTGATCGCGATCCGAGCCGCTTCGATTTGGCGGCTGGTGACCCACCCGGGTTCCAGAGCTTTCAACCCAAACTCGCCGAGCGTGACGTGGCCGCCGCGATAGGCCTTGCCTCTCATCCGGCCCTTCATCATCTTTCTGAATTTGACTTTTTTCGGTGCGAGCACGATGTCCTCGTGTTATCCGAGCCGGCGTTCGAATGCCGCTTCCGGTTTCAGGGGCTGCACGGGCAGCACCTCACCCTTGTAGATCCAAGTCTTGACGCCGATTTGCCCCATCGTGGTATGCGCTTCGGCAAAGCCGTAATCGACCTCCGCACGAAGCGTATGGAGCGGCACGCGTCCTTCCCGATACCATTCCGTGCGCGCGATTTCCGCGCCGCCGAGACGACCCGCGATCATAATCTTGATCCCCTGTGCGCCGAGCCGCAGCGCGGATTGTACACTGCGCTTCATCGCACGCCGGAACGCCACCCGTTTTTCGAGCTGCGTCGCGACGTTCTCGCTCACGAGCTGGGCATCCAATTCCGGCTTCTTGATTTCTTTCACCGTAATATAGACTTGGCCGCCGTATTCCTTTTCCAGCTCGGCCTTCAGCTTGTCGACTTCGGCTCCCTTGCGGCCGATGATGATGCCGGGACGCGCCGTATGGATGATGACGCGTGTCTGGTCGCCCGAACGTTCGATCTCCACCTTGGCGACGCCCGCATGGAAGAGCTTCTGCTTGACGATCTTGCGGATCTTGATGTCCTGGTGCAGCAGCTTTGCGTAGTCCTTGCTCGCATACCAGCGGGAGCTCCACGTATAGTTGTATCCGAGCCGATAACCAACTGGATGAGTTTTTTGACCCATACGATCTCTACCTCGGTTCCCGGCGGCCGGTGCACCGCCTGTCGCTACGATTTGCCGGTCACTCCCGGCGCTTCCACGACCACGGTGATATGGCTGGTACGCTTCTGAATCGCATTCGCCCTCCCCATGGATCTCGCACGGAAGCGCTTGTAGATCGGTCCGCCATCCACATAGACTTTGGAGACGCGCATGGACTCGCTGTCGCCGAGCTCCTTTTGTTCGGCATTCGCCACGGCGCTCCGCAGCACTTTCTCAATGACCCGGGCGGCATGCCTGGGAAGATGCTTGAGCATGGCCAACGCCATCGGCACCTGCTGCCCCCGGATCATGTCGACCACGGGACGAGCCTTACGCGGCGCCACGCGAACGAACCTCAGTATTGCTCGTGCTTCCGCCATGTTCAGTTGCTGTCGCTGGTCATCGGGTCAACGGTCAATGGACCTGAATTCATTTCGATTGACGATTGACGAACGACCATTGACCTCCCTATTTCAGCGCGACGGCCTTTTCCGTTTTCGCCTGGCCGTGTCCCTTGAAGAATCTCGTCGGCGCAAACTCGCCCAGTTTGTGTCCGACCATGTTTTCCGTCACAAAGACCGGGATGAATTTCTTCCCGTTGTGCACCGCAAACGTATGACCGATCATGTCGGGCACGACCGTGGAGCGTCTCGACCACGTCTTGATGATCTTGCGGTCCTTGGTCTGATTCATCTGCTCCACCTTCTTGAGCAGATGGTCGTCGACGAACGGACCCTTGCTGACCGATCTAGGCATTGCGCACCCCTGACTTGCGGCGAGCGATGATATATTTATCGGTTGCCTTATTATTGCGCGTCTTGTATCCCTTCGTCGGCAAGCCCCACGGCGACACGGGGTGGGGGTTGCCTTGCCCGGATTTCCCCTCGCCGCCTCCGTGCGGATGGTCCACCGGATTCATCACGACGCCTCGCACGTGTGGGCGCCGCCCCAACCACCGCGAACGGCCGGCTTTCCCCACGCTGATGTTCTCATGGTCGAGGTTGCCGACCTGGCCGACCGTCGCCATGCACGACGCGAGAATGCGCCGCATCTCTCCCGATTTCAGACGCACCTGTACGTAGTCGCCGTCGCGCCCCATGACTTGTGCGAACCCGCCGGCGCTGCGGATCAATTGACCGCCCTTGCCGGGTTTCAATTCAATATTATGGATCGTCGTCCCCAAGGGCATGTTGGCCAACGGCAATGAATTGCCCGTCCTCACTTCCGCATCAGATCCGGATTGCAGAGTGTCGCCGACCTGAAGTCCGACTGGGGCCAGGATGTACCGTTTCTCACCGTCCTTGTATTTGAGCAGCGCGATGCGTGCCGAGCGGTTTGGATCGTATTCCAACGCGGCCACAGTGGCCGGAATCCCGATTTTCTCGCGCCGGAAGTCGATCTTCCGATACAGTCGACGGTGGCCCGCTCCGCGGAACCGCACGGTCATCCGTCCGTCGTTATTGCGCCCCCCCGTGCGGAGATGAAACGACGTCAAAGACTTTTCCGGCTTCTTCTTCGCCAGTTCTTCCGTTGTCACGACCGACATCCCGCGGCGTCCCGAGGTGGTCGGCTTGTACGCTTTCAGTCCCATACTTCTTACCTATCTCCGTTCAGGATGTTCAAAAAGGTCGTCCAGCAAGGCCGCAGCGAGCGAAGAGGCGAGGCGTACTCTTTGCCGTACGTCGAGCCCTCTGAGAGAGCGAGAACGCAGCTGGCGGCGTTTTTCAACATCCTGTTATGCGCTCTCGTACAACTCGAGCTTCTCACCTTGTTTCAACTTGACGAACGCCTTCTTCCAGTCCGATCGCTTCCCCGAGAACCGGCCCAGACGCTTGATTTTGCCCTGGACATTCAGCACGTTCACCCGCTCGACTTTGACTTTCAGGAATGTTTCGACCGCTTGCTTGATCTGAAGACGATTCGCCTGCGGATGCACGAGAAACCCGACCGTATTGCTGCTCTCGCGCATCGCGGTCACTTTCTCCGTGAGCAACGGCTGAATCAGCACATTATGGAGATCGAGCTTCATGCCCACACCTCCTTGACGCGCGACAATTCCCGCTCGGGAATCAGAATCGTCTTCGCACGGACGACGTCATAGACGTTCAACTGATCCGGGGCGACGACGTCGACTCCCGAAAGGTTGCGGGCCGCTTGAACGAGACCGCTCTGTCCCTCACCGGCCACGATGAGCACTCGCACGCCGTGGTCGAATCGGCCCAGCACTTTGGCAAGCAGTTTGGTCTTCGGTTGTTCCAGCGAGAGGTCCGACAGGACGACGACTTGCCCGCCGGCCACTTTGGCGGAAAGAGCGCTCTGCAGCGCCGCGCGATATTTCTTCTTCGGCATGCTGAAGGCGTAGCTCCTGGGCTTGGGGCCGAATACCGATCCTCCGTGGCGCCACACAGGAGAACGCACGGACCCCGCGCGCGCGCGTCCGGTATGTTTCTGTTTCCAGGGCTTTTTGCCCGAACCCCTGACTTCACCGCGGCGGAGCGTCGAAGCCGTCCCCTGCCGTTCGCAGGCCTGCTGCATCACCACCGCTTCATGAACGAGTGAGTTGTGCGGCTGACATCCGAAGACTTCGGCTGGAAGTTCGATCGATCCCACTTTTCGTCTGTTCAAATCGATCACATCGACCGTCGGCATGTCCTATCCCTTCTTCGACTTTCTGACGACGACGAGGCCATTGGCCGCTCCCGGGACCGCTCCTCTGACCAGCAAAATGTTCTCTTCCGGCCGCGATTCAATCACCTTCAGGCGCTGCGCAGTGATGCGCTCGGCGCCCATGTGCCCCGGCAAGGTCTTGCCCTTCCACACGCGGGAAGGGAACGAACTGGCGCCGATCGACCCCGGGGCACGGTGGAACATCGAACCATGCGACTCGGGTCCACCGGAATAATGGTGCCGCCTGACGACACCCTGATACCCTTTTCCCTTGGAGACACCGACGACGTCCACCCACTCACCTTTTTTAAAAATGTCGACTTTGATGGTCTGACCGACCGCCACATCGCCCGTCTTCTTGAATTCCTTGAGCGTCCGACTGGCCGGAATTTGGCTGCGCTTCAGGTGACCGAGTTCCGCTTTCGAGAGCTTTCGATCTTTGACCTCGCCGTAGGCTATCTGCACCGCCTCATAGCCGTCGCGATCCTTCGTCTTCACTGCGACGACGCGGCAAGGCCCGGCTTCAATCACCGTGACCGGGATCAACTGGCTTTCCTCGAACACCTGCGTCATACCTAATTTTTTGCCGACCAAACCGTTCGTCATGACTCATCCAGTTTTAAGTTGTGAATTGTTCGTTTTGAGTTTTCCGTCTTCCAAACTCAACACTCAAAACTTACAACTCATAACTTGATCTCGACATCGACACCGGCCGCCAAATTCAGCTTCATCAACGAATCCATGGTTTCGGGAGTCGGCTCCATGATGTCCAACAGTCGCTTATGGGTTCGAATTTCGAATTGCTCGCGCGCCTTCTTGTCGGCGTGCGTGGCGCGCTGGACCGTGAACTTCTCAATCCTGGTCGGCAAGGGAATCGGCCCGACGATCTTGGCCCCGCTACGGCGCACCGTCTCCACGATTTCTGCGACGGATTGATCCAGTATGCGGTAATCGAACCCCCGCAGCCTGATTCTGATTCGTTGATCGACCTTCACTCTTCAACTCCTTGTGACTTGTGACAAGTGACTAGTGAGACGATTGATTCTTGCTGCTTGTCACTCGTCACCGGTCACTTGTCATTGCCTTCCTACGCCAGGATTTCGGTGACGACGCCGGAGCCGACGGTCTTGCCGCCCTCGCGCACGGCAAAGCGCAGGCCCTGATCCATCGCGATCGGGCTGATCAACTCCGCCGCCACACTCACGTTGTCCCCCGGCATCACCATCTCCACTCCCGGATTCAACTGCACCACCCCCGTCACGTCCGTGGTCCGGAAGTAGAACTGCGGCCGGTACCCGTTGAAGAACGGCGTATGCCGCCCCCCTTCCTCTTTCGTCAGCACGTAGATCTCCGCCTTGAACTTCGTATGCGGCGTGATCGTCTTGGGCTTGGCCAACACCATTCCGCGCTCGACTTCTTCCTTCTTGGTCCCGCGCAACAGCACCCCGATGTTGTCCCCCGCCTGCCCCTCATCGAGCACCTTGCGGAACATCTCCACCCCCGTCACCACCGTGCTCTGCGTGGGCCGCAACCCCACGATCTCGATTTCGTCGCCCACTTTCACAATCCCCCGCTCGCACCGCCCCGTCACCACCGTGCCCCGCCCGCTGATCGTAAACACATCCTCGATCGGCATGAGGAACGGCTTGTCGATCGGCCGCTTCGGGGTGGGAATGTAGGTATCCACCGCTTCGAGCAGCTTCAGAATGCTCGGCACCCCCAGCGGCCCCTGATCCCCTTCCATCGCCTTGAGCGCCGACCCCTGAATGATCGGCGTCTTGTCCCCCGGGAAGTCGTACTTGCTCAGCAACTCCCGCACTTCCAGTTCGACTAGATCCAGGAGCTCTTTGTCGTCGACCTTGTCGGCCTTGTTCAAGAACACGACGATGTAGGGCACCCCCACCTGCCGGGCCAGGAGAATATGCTCGCGCGTCTGCGGCATCGGCCCATCGGCCGCGCTCACCACCAGGATCGCCCCGTCCATCTGCGCCGCCCCGGTGATCATGTTCTTCACATAGTCGGCGTGCCCCGGACA
>DATFDJ010000097.1:0-13178 GCA_035252115.1 Nitrospira sp.
ATGGGTTTCGATACATTGATCAACCCGGGAGGGGAAATCTCGATTGCAGAAGGCGAGGTGCTGATCGCCATGACGCCCGCGGTTCATTCAAGCGGGATGGGCAACCCTCTCGCCACCGAACGGGGCCCCGATCTCGTTTACGGTGGCAATCCCGGAGGCTTTGTCCTGAAGATCAAGGGCGGACCGGCAATCTATCATTCAGGCGATACGGCTTACTTCAAGGATATGGAGGTGATCGGCGAACAATACGCGCCGGATGTGGCGTTGTTGAACATCGGCGGGCATTTCGGCATGGAGCCGGTCATGGCGGCACGGGCGGCGGCCAGCGTGAAGGCGAAGGTCGCCATTGCACATCATTACGGGACGTTCCCCGTCTTGACGCAGAACACCGCTTCGTTTGCGGCTGCATTAAAGAAACGTAAAATTTCGTTTCAGGAAATGACTCCAGGTTCCACGGTTGTGTTCGAAGGAACGAAAATGGTGCGCGCCCGCTGAGCGTTTCCATCACGATGTTCCGGGCGCGGCTCATCCGTTGAGTAACTGCAGCAGACGGTCCGCCCAGAGCCAGGGAGCACCTTCATCCTCATGTTTGCAATAGATGTAACAGTCTTTGCCTCTCTCGGTTGCGTCCTTGATCCGACCGGTCCAACACCTGAGATCCTCCTCGCTGTAGGCGTCGCGACGTAAACGGACATACCAAAAATCGGCGGTCTCCCGGCACTCGGCCGGCCGCTCTTCCGTGTCCGCCGTCACCCACGAGACATTGAAGCGGCGGAGCAGGGCCTCGATCTTGTCGTCGTACCAGGAGTCGTGGCGGAACTCGATCGCCCATCGAGCCGATTGGGGAAGGCACTCCAAGAAGCCGGCCAGGCGTTCGTCGTTGCGAGAAAAATTGGGCGGCAGTTGGACAAGGAGCGGCCCCAGCCGGCCTGCTTCCGAGAGAGGGGCGAGCCGGTCGAGCACGACGCGGACAAACTCATAACTGTCCGGCTTGAGCCGTGAGAAATGCGTGATCTGACGGTGTATCTTCGGGGCAAAAATGAAGCGATCGTGGGTCAGTGCGATCCAATCGGCGACCGCTTTGGCGGTGGGAAGGCGATACCAGACGCCATCCAGTTCGACCGTATCGTAGCGCCCGGCATAGTAGCGGAGAAATTCCGTCTGCTTGAGGCCGGGTGGATAAAAACGATCGGCTCCCTGCCAAGGTTTATATGAATACCCGGAAAGTCCGATATGCGCCTGCGCCATCAGGGGACTCCGGCTTGCGTCGTGGAATGAGAGCCAAGACTGTCGCGGCGGCTACAGTGCGATTCCCCAAAGACTCTTGGCGAGGACGCCGATTCCATAACTGACGCCGACCGCCAGCGTAATGATGGCCAAGTTCAGCACGATGCGCCGCTTGATGTCCATGCCGGAAAGGAACGAAAGGATCGTCGACACTACGATGACCATCAATCCTGCCGTGACGACGGAAAACACCGCGCTGTCGGCTCCGATCAACACCGGAAGCACGGGAACCGTGGCGCCGATCAGGTAAGCGCTTCCGACGACCGCCGCAGAAGCCAACGGTTGCTCCTCCATGGGGGCGGTCTCGGATTCTTCTCCCAGGAAGATCTTCTTGGCCAACTCCGTGGTCTTGACCTCCTTCTCGGAATTGAGCGCGAGAAACGCGCCGGCCGACATCGACAGCGCGCCCGCCACCGCCGTCGTCGAGGCGGCGATGAGCACCATGGTTGCACTGCCGAATGCGCCGAAGAAACCGCTGACGGCGCCAAGAATTTCGACCAGTCCGTCGTTGAGCCCGAGAAAGATATTGCGGATGCGTTCCGCATTGATCTTGCGCTCTGTGAGTTTCGTGACGAGTACGTCTTCGTGTTTGAACTCGTCCATGAGAATGTCCCGCAGCGCGGCACCCAGCGGCTGATCTTGGTATTCGCGCCACAGCGCCAGGTATTTGCGCACCCCGTGAACCTCGATCGCTTCCAGCACGAGATGAATCGCGTTCGTGCCGAAAAGCCGGCAGGCGAGGATCATGATCTGCAACTTGATCCGTCTCGACAGATCGAGGCGGTCGAGTTCGAGGGCGAAAAATTTCTGCCAGAATGCCAGATGCCGGATTTCCACGGCGATCAGCTCGCCAAGCGTGTGCTGCGCATCGGAATCGGACGAGATATTCTTCATCTCCCGATACAGGGACAAATCGAACAGCTCATCCAAGACAAGGGTTCTGGCGAGCGCGGAATTATTGTGAGCCGGTTTCGTCATCTGAAGCTCCGAATGGCCGAGGCGCATTATAACGAGAACCGACAAGGGGCGTCGATTTCCCATTCCCCCAGTTTCCTTGACGATCCGGCGTCTCTGCGATAGAACCGAGACACATCGAAAGAAAGGTTCAGTTCACCATGAGCCGGGCCCCGAGAAAATCCCGCACGCTGGTCAGGATTCCCGTCGAGTTTCAGGGAATTTCCGAGGAGCAGACGGTCAGAGGCAAAGGACATACGCTCGACCTGAACATCAACGGATGCCGAATTGAGAGCGCGACGGCGGTACCGCGCGGCGGGTATCTTTGCCTACGACTGACGATTCCCAAAGCACCCAAACCGGTCGTCATCGGGATGGCTCGCGTCCGGTGGGTTCAAGCCGGCGCATTCGGTGTGGAATTCATTCAGCGTTCGGCGGACGATCTTCCCTACATCAACCAGGTGACCGTTGAGGCGGACGAACGGACGGAATCGGTGGCGCGGCTCGCACCCCAACCGGGCAAAGCTCCCTGTACGGTCTTGATCGTCGAAGACGATCCGGACGTGCTGCATCTCTGCGCGCACACGCTGGAACAGGTCGGCTGCAAGGTATTGAAAGCGTCGGGCAGCACCGAAGCGCTGGAGGTCTGCACCGCCTATCTGGGGCTGATTCATTTGTTGCTGATCGATCTCATTCTGCGCCCGCCGGTGTTTCAACTCCAGACGGGCCGTGAACGGTATCCCCGTGTGCACGGCCACGAATTGGTGGATCATATTCTCCGCATCAGAAAGAAATGCCACGCGCTCTTCATGTCCGGCCACGACGACCGCGCGCTGCAGACGCTGGGGATCGAGGTGGGCGGCACCTTATGCCTTCAGAAGCCGTTCAGCCGTGAGGATTTGCTGACCGCGGTGAATCAGGCGATGGCCGCCCCCATGTTGGTCTGGCAAGAACCTCTGCATCAGAAGTCGGGCCGCCGTATCGCCAACGCCCACTGACCTCTTCCGCCTATTCCATCCTTCTCGCTGCGCGAACACCAAGGCCCTCGACTCTGTCCGAAGGCCCCGACGCAGTCGAAGAATCAGCCGATGAGGAAATACGCGCCGAAACCGATGGCAGCGAGGATGGCCACGCTCAGCATGGCTTTCTCATGGCCGCACATCCCTTGCTGCGCTTTACAGACAGCAAGGGAACACATGACCGACATGGTGTTCTCCTTTCTGCAAGAAGCTCTAGAGAAAAATATACGCCGTACCATGACAGAGTCAATGTTCGTATGGGGCGTTCATATTTATCGCCGTGTGGCGGGCATTGCCGGCCTCCATGCTGATTTCAACCTTCCACAGATCGGGTGGGACGGTCTCGCAGAAACGCCGATGAATCGTTTTCAATCCGAGGCCAGGATTCAAATCGATACAGGACCCGCAACCGCCGAACGGCTACAAGAAAGAGTTAACCCCTTGAGAACTAAGCTCAGTCTGAACGAGGCCCACATGCCGAATGAAGCGACGAAACATGGAACGTCTTATGCTTTGATCCCTGGTGGCAAGGAACGCCTTACACCATCCTTGTCTAGGTCTCTGGAGCGCGGGTATGGCCGATTCCCGCCCGTCATACGATCCCCAAGCATTGTTGAATGCCCAACCGGTGATGGTTGCGGTGATCGACCCAGTCTCCTACACCATCCAGTTCCAGAATAAAACCGGGTTGGAAAAGCTGGGCGATCTCGCGGGGCGCAAGTGTTATGAGACCATTGCCGGTTGTCCGGCGCCCTGCGCATTCTGCAAAATGCCGGAAGCCCTTCGCACCGGCAGCGTGACGGTCAACGAGGTCCCGTTGCCGAACAATCGGCACCTGCTTATTCAGTGGTCGCAGGCGGTGACGAGCGAGGGACGTGTGCACGTCATTGAAACGATTACCGATGTGACGGAACACAAGCGAATGGAAGAAGCCGCGCGCACGACCGAAAAAATGGAGGCGCTGGGACGGCTGGCAGGCGGCATGGCGCACGACATCAACAATCTGCTCACGATCGTCGTAGGCGCCAGCGAACAGCTCTCCGCTCATTCATCCGGCGCCACGCCGCTGGTCCCAATTCAACGCATGCAAAAAGCAGTTGAACGGGCAGGCGAACTGACTCGATGCCTCGTCGCGTTCAGCCACCATCAGATCCTTGAGCCATCGCTTGTCGATCTGAATGACATACTTCGAGATGTCGAGCCACAGGTTCGCACGCTGGCCGGTGAGGGCATTGCCGTGGAATTCAAGCTCCACGAGCAACCGTTGCCGATTCTTGCCGACCGGCAACAACTCTCTCACATCATCACCGTGTTGGTATCGAACGCACGTGCGGCAATGTCCGGTCGGGGCCGGTTGATATTCTCGACCACTGTCGCCACGATCGATAAGGAAACGGCGCAAGAGCACAATCTCCAGCCGGGGGCATTCGTGCAGTGTACCGTTCAGGATACAGGATGTGGAATTCCTGCAGACATGTTGCCTCACCTATTCGAACCGTTTTTTGCTCGTATGGGCGAAGCGGCCGGTCGGGGACTGGGGCTTCCCAGCGTCTATGGGATCGTGCGTCAAATGGGCGGCTTTATCGCCGTCACCAGTCAGGCGGGCGCGGGCACTCTCTTCACGATCAGTCTGCCTCGGGCGGAAGACCCACGTGCGGTGCGTGGCCGCACGCCGCACGAACCGGCCTCCATCGATCGTCCCACCGTGCTATTGGTCGAAGACGACGAGGACGTTCGCGTGGCGGTCAGCGACATGCTGAAGGTCGCAGGATATCTGGTCGAGGAGGCCTGTGATGGGATGGATGCCCTCCGGCGCTTGAGCGACATGGCGTTGCCGCCTCATCTCGTTCTGACCGATGTCATGATGCCTCGAATGACGGGACCGCAACTGACCGCGAAACTCGAGGAACTCTTCCCCGGCGTGCGGGTCCTTTACATGTCGGGCTATTCCGATCATGTCCTTCGGTCACCGGATGGTCGGCGGCTCGCGTGTATCGCCAAACCCTTCAGCAGTCGCGATTTGATCGGCGCCATCCAAGGGAGCTTGAAGAGCTAGACCGCTGCAGTCTAGTCCTTCATCGCCTGCCACGTTTCATCCAAATGCTTTTGCAGATAGGCCATGAACGGAGTGCCGCCCGTCCCGACTGCAGTCGGGTTGCTGGTGTGCGCCTGGTGTTGGCGATGGATATAGCTGTCGGCATATCCAATGTGGATCTCGCGGAACCGTGCGAGGAGTTCTACGGAGGTGCAGTAAGCTGTCCAGAGTTCCGGATGACTCAACTTCCGGTCGCGCACATACGCCGCCAGCACCGGACGGCCGCGGTCATCGGTCCGGTTCTGCAAGGCTTGCAGGAAAGACCGATGGCGCGGCGGCATGTAGTCGCGCATTTCCTGCAGATAGACGGTGAGCGGATCCGGCGCATGTCGAATTCCGAGTCCCGCATCGAGAGAAGGGACGATCGAACTTTGTGCGCCTGTTTCGCCGCGGAATTGTGATGGCCTGCCGCCGTAGGCCTCGACGCCCTCGTACAGCAGGCCGTCGGGCAGGGACGGGCTGTTTTTCCAACCATGGATGTACGGCCGTACTCGGTGGTAGTAGACGTACGGATCACACCGTTCCTTCATGCGGAGCAGGGAGCTCCGCATGGCGGATTGTGCCGCCGCAAGCATTTGAAGTCCGGTCAGTACTTGTTCCGGATCGTCTCCTACTGCACCGTTCAACGCCTGCGCCAGGCCGTGAAGCCCGGTCCCGGCCTGCCGCTCGATTTGAATGTGAACCCCGACGAACCATTCTTCATCGAGGCCGCCGAGAAAATTTTGCAGCAAGACGATGTTGTCGAGTTCGATCGGTTTCTGTGAATCGATGCGCCGCCAGTTGTCTAGCGCATAGGATGCATAGGAGAGCACCGGAGGCCGGCCCAACCGACGAGCCACTTCGTACCATGGCCGTGCCAGTTGAACCGGCAAAGAGGTCGCCGGTCGATCCGGGATCTCCCACACGTATGCATGGGCAGCAAAGGAAAGCATACGCATCGCCGCCCGATAATGCTGATCGCCCCATTCGGATGGAATGGACGCGACGGGGGTCGGCTCATCCAGGATGTACCGCCTGACAAGGCGGGCACTCAGGAGTTTCGGCAGTTCGGAAGCGAGATGATTGAGCGCCGGGCAGTCCGGCAGATCGACAAGAGGGTCTGTCGGAAGGAATCCCAGTTCTGAAGAGAGCTCGAAGTCGGAAAGGGCCAAAAGGCGGGAGGTGGCGGGTTCCATGGGAGCCTCGGTCTCGGCACGCGACAGCGCGTTAATTCATGCTACCACACCTTTCTGAGATCTCAACCGGAGTGGGCTGGAGAATCATCGGCAGTTCGGGGGCGGACTATTGCCGAACACCTGCTTCAAGTTGGTCCACCGTTCGAATTCGTCAGCCGACAGATCTCGGGCGCCGAGACTGCCGGATTTGGTCGACAGTTTGACCCATTCTTCGTACATTGCACATTCCTGTGGCGAGGCAGCGGGGATTCTCTGTTGGTCGTCGCTGACGGGTTCGGGTTCTGTCCGGCCCGATGCGGTACCCTTCGAATTGAATTCGGGTGATTCGGGAACTCGACTGAAACCTTCTTTATTCGATTCTTGAAGCGGGTGACAACCGACCTTGGGCGTGTCCGTGTAGACGTCGCCGGGGCAGACGTACAAGGCTGCGGCAATGACGATGGCGTCCAGCATGGAATCCTCCTTTGATGGTCATCACGACGTGTCACCACCCTAGCACGGGCTGTTCCATCCTGAAAGCAATTCGAGGTGTTACGCAGGCATAGGGTTGTGGGATTGAGCATGATCATTGAGACGGTATGGCAGAAGGAGCCGGCCGCTTCTCCCTGTGGCGCTAACACTCTGAAATAGCGCGCCATCTTTAAGCCTGCCGCTATCTGATCCATGTTCTGTAGACATCTGAGCCGGTTCGTCGTCGCCGTTCCCTAGGCAAGAGTTACTCATCTGCTACATTTAGTCATCAGCCGTGTTTCTTTCCGGTTCAAGATTTGCGGATAAGAGGGTCTCTTGACCATGGGACATCAGCGGGAACTGTTCCGCATCGCCTTGGAACGGACCGGAGAGCTCCGGCGCGGTCACGTGAGCGCGGTCTGTGAGGTGATCGACCTGACCGAAAAAGGTATCCAACTCAAAACCCTGCTGCCCGTCGAAATTGGAGACACGCTGCAGGTCGCATTCGAGCTCACACCACAGCGTACCATTCATTGCACCGTTCTCGTCACCAGGGTGAGTCCGCCTTCTGTCGGTGCATGCATCAGCGACATTTCTCCGGATGATCAGAAGCACTTGTCGCACTTTATCGAAGACCTCATCGGCTTGAACCTCGGGAGTTTCTGATCAATGAAAGACCGCCCGGTCGCGGCTCACCAGGCCTCTACGACGATCCCGCTGTTGTGCCTGATGGGCGTGGTGGTGCTGCTGACCTCCGTGACGTTGGTGATCAAGTACGTCTTTCAGCACAGCGATGTGCAGCCGATGGGCATGGCATCGGTTCGCGTGGGCATCGGATTCGTCCTCCTCTGTGCGATGACGCTCTTGTGGGACTGGCGCGGACTCCTCACTCTTTCTTTCAGAGATATCGTACAACTCACGCTGGTGGGCACCCTGGGCGTCTTGTCTTATGCCGTGGCGGCCTCCGGCTTGATGCGAACGAGCGTGACACATTATGTGCTCATCTACAGCCTGCTTCCCTCGACGACCGCAGTGGCAAGTGTGTTGATAGGCCGGGAGTGGTTCAGTACGGCTAAAATGGTCGGCGTCGCCTTGTCTTTGGCGGGGTGCCTGATCGCCGTCTCCGGCGAAGGACAGACGTTCGAGGCGATCGTCGGCATCGGCGACGCGCTCGTGTTGCTGTTTACCATCATGATGTCGGCTCATATTGTCTGCAGCGCGGGTATCGTAAAACGTTTCGGGGCCATGGTGGCGAACACCGTGATGTTCGGCAGCAGTGCGCTGATCCTCTTCGCCGGATCATGGCAATGGTCGGAACCCAGGCAAGGACATCTGACTCTTTTCGTGCTGGGCGGCGTGGTGTATGTGGGAATCGCGACGGCGGGAGTTTTCGTACTTCGGTATCGCGCGCTACAGGCACTTCCTCCTACGACGGTCGGAACGTATCACAATCTCATCCCGATCTGCACGATCGTGGCAGCTGCAGTATTTCTAGGCGAATCCGTCGGACTAGTCACCATTGCCGGCAGCGGGATGGTCGTGACCGGGGCGGAATTGGTACGTCGAGCGCATTTTCCGAAGTGGCTCTTCGACCCCGCTTTTGCCAAAAGAATTGCCGTGACGCTGAAGCCTTCGAGATAGGCCGCCGTTCCAGAGCCGACATTTCCAAATCCGGCCTACAAAGCCTGCCACGTCGATTGTTCAACCCATGATCAGCACGGCGCGGAAACGTATCTTTCCGCTCATCATCCGGTCATAGGCCGCCGCCGCTTGCTCGAGTGGAAATGTTTCAATTATCGGCCTGATCCCTGTCAACGCACAGAAGTTCAATGTGTCTTCGGAATCGCTGGCGCTGCCGGACGGCCATCCTTGAACCGATCGCCGTGCGCCGATCAGCTGAATAGGAGTGATGGGAATGGGATCGGCGGAAGCTCCTACGACGACCAGTTTTCCTCCGACTCCGAGCCCGTCGATGAGTTCGGACACGGCCTTGCTGTTCGGAGCCGTGGCCAGAACCACGGAGGCGCCTCCCATCTTGGTCAATTCGCTCGCCGCGTTCGCCGTCTCGGTATCGATATAGCGAGCCGCGCCCAATTGAATGGCCAAAGCCTCTTTGTCTCTTCCGCGCCCGATGGCCACCGTGTGGAACCCCATCCTGCTGGCGAATTGAACACCCAAATGCCCCAACCCGCCAAGCCCTTGCACGGCTACAAGATCGCCGGCCTTGGCGCCGCTGTGGCGCAGACTGTTAAACGTCGTCACACCGGCGCAGAGAATCGGCGCCGCCTCGGCCGGTGTCAATCGGTTTGGAATTGACGCGACGGCTTCGCTTCGGGCGATCATGTACTGTGCGTATCCGCCGTCGCTGTTGAATCCCGTGACCTGGAAATATCTGCAGCCCATGAAGTCGCCCTGCCGGCATGACGCACATGTCCCGCAGTGCCCTCCATGCCAGCCGACGCCGACCGGCTGTCCTTTTGTCCAATTCGTCACGCCGGCGCCGATTGCGTCAATCACGCCCGCCACCTCGTGTCCCGTGACACGCGGGTACTCTAGCCCAGGCCAATGTCCTTCTTTGACCATGGCGTCGCTGTGACAGACTCCGCATGCCTGTATCTGGATGCGGACCGTGTAGGGTTTCGGTTCCGGTATGTCACGTTTGACGACTTCAAACGCGCCGCCCGGACCACCGACTTGGACCGCGGTCATGACTGCCATGGCGATCTTCTCCATGGATTCATGGTTGATCTCGTAAGAGCCTAGACGATTGGATCTTTGAGAGCAATACGGATATTCTCCGGAATCAATCAGGAGGAGAGGCCATGAACACGACACCGTTCATCAGCAATCGCGGTCTCATATGCCGATTGGTGGTCGGGCTATTCTGTGCAGCGATGATCGCGAGCGCCGGCTGTATGGGGTCCATTCGTCCACCTGGCATCTTCTCCTTCGAGCCGTCGCGGCTGGTCGACCTGACCCACGCCTTCGAAGCGGACACGATCGTGTGGCCGACCGAGCACAATTTCACGCTCACGGCGCAATACGCTCAAGATATGCCGGGCGGCTATTACTACGCGTCGAATCGGATGGCGCTCCCCGAGCATGGCGGAACGCACATCGACGCGCCGATTCACTTTTCCAAGGGGAAGGAAACGCTGGACCAGATTCCGCTCGATCGATTCATGGGAACGACTGTCCGAATCAACGTGGAATCTCGGTGCGCCACGGACCGGGATTATCGGATCACGGTTCAAGACCTTGAACAATGGGAGGCGGCGCACAGGCGGATTCCCGACCGCTCGATCGTGCTACTGGATACAGGGTTCGGCAAGTTTTGGCCGTCGCGACAGAACTATCTCGGCACCGAGCTCAGGGGACGGGAGGGAGTCGCGGCGCTCCATTTTCCCGGTCTCCATCCCAATGCGGCGGCCTGGCTCGTGCGGGAGAGGAACGTCAAGGCCGTCGGCATCGACACGGCCTCCATCGATTACGGCCAATCGACCAAGTTCGAAACCCACGTCGAATTGCTCTCCCATCACGTGCCGGTCTTCGAGAACCTGAGCGACCTGAGCCGGCTCCCCGATCGTGACTTCGACGTGATCGCGTTGCCGATGAAGATTGCCGGCGGAACGGGCGGACCGTTGCGGATCGTCGCAGTGCGGTGAGCGAAGGATGAGGAGTGACGGTGATGGACGCCGCATGAGCGCGCAATACGACGAAATCGGCGCCACGTACGTGGCTTGGAAGGACACGCCGATTCCCCGCTATGCGGAGGTGCCGACGGTGAGACGTCTCTTGACCGGACTGATCGAGCGACGAGCCGTGCTCGACCTCGCGTGTGGAACGGGTTACTACTCTCGCCTGTTCAGACAGTGGGGCGCGGCACGTGTCGTCGGAGTGGACGTGTCCGAATCGATGGTGGCTGCGGCTCGCGACGCAGAGATGAAGCATCCGATGGGCATCGAGTACTTCGTTGGAGATGCAGCCGATCTATCGGTGCTGGGCTCGTTCGATTTCGCGGCCGCCACATATCTTCTGCATTACGCGGAAACGGTGAATGACATGCGGCGTATGGCCCGGAGCATGGCTGCGAATCTGAAACCGGGAGGCCAGATGCTGGCTCTGTTGCCTGAGCCGGGCTACGTGATGGGCCAGGGCGAAACGGAACAATACGGCTTCACCTACCGACTCGTGACTTCCGGTCAGGACTGGCGCTTGGTTCACGCGGACGTGCACACAGAGCCGCCGTTCTCGATCGAATACCGGCATTGGTCCAGGAACATCTATGAGGAAGCGCTCACAGCAGCCGGATTCACCGACCTGCGGTGGCATCCCTTTGAAGTCTCTTCCGAAGGCCTGGCCAAGTTCGGCGAAGCGTACTGGCGCGACATCCTGAATAATCCGGTGAGCGCCATCCTCACTGCACGGCTGTCGAAAGAGTCTGGGGCGATAACTTCCCGAAAAGCTCCTTGCCCACCGCCGACGACCCTCGGTCCATGAAATCTCAAAAGACTGATGCTCACCGAAAGGCTAGCCGACATCCCAGTAAGCTCAGTGAGCGGCTTTCGGACGTCAAACTTGAGCGAGCACGACCACACCGGTCATAACAGGAAATCTAGAATGTTTCCTTTGTTCTCTCATTCACTCAAAATGGAGCTGCAAGACGGCGCTTGCAGGGATGAGCATAATTGTGTACACTGTGGTTCATTGGAAGGAGTATGAACCATGACGAAGACGTTATCTTTGAAGGAAGCACGGAGCCAATTTTCGACGATCGTGGAAAGGGCCGGCCGGCTTTCTGAACGGGTGATCGTGACGAAGAACGGTACGCCGAAGGCCGTGTTGATGAGTGCAGAAGAGTACGAAAGTTGGGTTGAAACATTGGAATTACTCTCGAATCCCAAAGCTGTGAAGGCTCTCAGGCAAGGCATTAAGGAAGCAAAAGCTAGAAAACTCGCCTCGTTCAAAGACGTCTTCGGTGAGGATCAGTGAGGCAAGTTCGCCTGACGCCTCAGGCCATCAAGGATTTAAGAGCGTTTGACCAAGCCACACAAGATCGAGTGAAAGAATCTCTGCGGCACCTCGCCGAACATCCCCTCGATGGCAAACCGCTACGAGGCCAGTTTCAGAAGGACAAGGTTTGGTCATACAGGGTCAGGCCATACCGAATTCTCTATCGTCGGCTTGGTTCCGAATGGCTTGACGTCCTATCCATCGAACATAGAAAAGATGTGTATCGGTAGGAGCCGGTCTAACTGGTTTCGTCGCCTCTACTCTATCCGTACCGCAGGCCTCGGCCGCCTCGTTCATGGCAGGACATTTAAAGATATGTGCGGAGTTATCAAAAAGCCATACAGAAAGGAAGAAAGGATGGACTTAAAAAAGATCTTGCTGCCGCTCTTGTGAAAATGGCACCGTGTTTCCAGGTCGGAGAATATAGGCTTAAAGGAAGATCCGAGTATCAGTTTCTTTTTCCAGAAGTTAATCAGGAGGTCAGGCGTGGTCCGATCAAGTTTTACAGACCGGACGTCGTCTGGTTTTCTGGAGGACTTTCAGAAGATGACGCAACGGTTATTTTCGAAATCGAGGATGGGACTAGCCCAAAACACCAGATGGGTGGGCTTGTTTTTGCAAACATCCTTGCGTTGAGACTCGACAAACCGATTTGGTTTTTCGCAATCGGGGCTGAGGGATCAGAGATCGCATCAAACGCAATAGCGTTACTGAAAAAGTATCTTCAGTCAAAGTGGATCTTAAAGCCACTGTAATTCGCGGCTTCGACATTCCTGCGGTTGAGGAATCTGTAAGGAAAGTATTGTCAGGTTTGGCATGAAGACGTTTGTTCAAGTACTTTGGCCAGCCACGTCAGACAGATAGACTGAATTTCTCTTCTGTTCCCACAAAGTGAAGTGAGAGACGTTTGGACTTGCGTGGCGATTTGTGCTCGGCTCGGGCTACCGTGCTTGCCGACGACGACTAAAGTGGCTCGATTGTTTTCTTTTCTTTCTCTCCCTCAAGTGGAGAGCGGCGGGATGACTCTGGAAGCGAGCATCAGAGCAGCGGTGGGTTACCGCTCTTGCTGAGCCGCAGCGAGCCGGTGGGCTGGTGCAGATGTTCGAAGTTCAATTCAGCGCAGCTCGAATTGAACGAGTTTCTGTGCCAAGCGCAGGCGAAGCGTAGAGCGGTCAGCGCCGCTCT
>DATFDJ010000098.1:0-12141 GCA_035252115.1 Nitrospira sp.
GGATTATCGGCAGGCTACTAAAGCAGGTCCTCAGCTTTGTTCTCAGTCGCTTCAGCCCGCCGACGTACAGCACTGAGTAAGCTTCCGGGTTCTCGTCTCCCTCGGCGGCGTTGTGAGAAGCCTTTCAGGCATCTACACTCAATCGTAGTCCGGCGAAGCGCCTTTCTCTCATTTTGTACGAGTCCAAAATCTTACCCCTTTCAATCGCGCGTCGAAACCTCGACTTCAAAACGATCGGCGGATCGTTCTGGCAGATTCAAAAACAAATATTAGTGCTCTTTCATGCCGCTCCGATTAGGCCGCCGACTCTCCGGGTTCCTCTTCAACGGCCTGGTCGTCTTTCTCCTTGACCAAGCCACGAGCCTCTTCCGTAATCAGCCATTCCCGTAGTTCACGAATCTTTCTGGCGGCCTGGAGATTGTTGTCGGCCGCGTACTCTAACCGGCGACGTTTGTCTGCCGGTTTCGACTCGGCCAAGCCCTTCATGACCTCCGCCGCTTCCTCTAACGCGAGAACGGCAGCCCACAGGGTACGTTCGCGGGTCTCCACCTCCGCGGCCACATACGTCCGGTGAATAGCGATGGCCGACCCGGCAGCGGTATTCTTTCAGAGTGCTCTGACCCCACTGCCTAATGGGGCCCCGGCATTCCGGGCACGTGAGATCGGTCCATTGGTAAGCCTTCATGGCCTCCTCCTCAGTGGCTTGTATGTTCACGGGTTGACCGACGAGGTCGGTTAATAAGGATGCCATTCCCCGGACGGGCATGACATGATCAATCGGCACCTGTTCAAGCGCATTGCGCGGCATGTCGGGATAGCGCGCGTCCCTCGGGTCTTGCACCACGGTGGTGCCACCCCGCTGTTTGATCTCCCACAGGCCGACCGTCCCATCGTCGAGCGTACCGCTGAGCACGACTCCGATGACGCGGGGCCCATAGGCGATGGCGGCCGAGCGAAACAGCGGATTGATGGCCGGACGTGCCCGATTCTCCTTCGGTCCGGCGCTGAGTTGAATGTGACTGTCCTTAATGAGCAGGTGTTGGTCCGGCGGGGCCACGTAGATCTGGCCCTTGCGGATCGGACTGTTATGGGTGGGATGCGCGGCTGGGAGTGACCCTGCCTGACTCAGAATCGCCGGTAATCGACTGACACTAGAAGGCTGTATATGGAGCACCACACAGACAGCGGCCGGAAAATCCGTTGGGAGACCCGCCACAATCTTTTCCAGCGCCTCGACACCGCCGGCCGACGCCCCGATCACGACTATGTCCCGCGTTTTATACGGCACAGTATCCTTTTCTGACCCATACGACGCAGCATGGATCTATGGAGAAGCGACGCTCATCCTTGAGTGAGACCGACGCGAGCCGCGCTCCTCTGTTTAGGCCGTTGAGGGCTGGCAGCAGCCGACTGGGACAGGGACTAAGGCATCTCGTGACTCTGTCTTCTACCGTACATATGATGTGTGCGGTACCGTAACTAGGAAAATGCTCTGCAGAACCACAGCAACACGCTGATGAAGACAATACGGACTAGGGGACTGGGGTGTACTCTTCCGTCTCCATACGCCATAGGATCACAGAGAGAGCGGCAGCATACACATCGGCAACAGGCCCTTCATGGCGAACTTCCGTCATCCTCGGAATCGACTCCTTGCGGCGCTACCGCCTCGACTGCAGAAGCGGATATTGCGCAAGCTGACACCGGTTTGGTTGAAAGCCGGAGATGAACTCTACGGGCAGGATCAGCCCATTCAGAACATCTATTTTCCCCTCAGCGGAGTCGTGTCACTGGTGACGACGGCAGGAGGCGTAGCTGGAGAGGTGGCCACGGTGGGAAATGAAGGGATGTTGGGCCTGCCGATTTTGTTCCGAACGGACCGCATTCCGATGCGGGCCTTCGCTCAAATTCCTGGTGAAGCCTTGATAATGTCGGTCAAGGACTTCAAAACGGAAATCAAAGATCCTCATTCGAAGCTGAGCCATATTCTCTACCGATATGCTCAGGCGCTCTTTACCCAGGTCGCGCAGCATGCCGCCTGCAATGTCACTCATCAGATCAGACAACGGTGTGCGCGCTGGTTGCTACTGACCCATGACCGGGTCGATACGGATGAATTTCAATTGACACAGGACTTTTTGTCGCAAATGCTCGGAGTGCGTCGTGCAGGCGTCTCCGCTGCCGCCGCAGGCTTGCAGCACGACAAGTTGATTACCTATCGGAGAGGGATTGTAAAGGTCCTCGACCGAAAAGGATTGGAAAAGGCGTCCTGCGATCACTATGGTATTGTCAAAGCCGAATATGAGCGACTGATGGAAGAAATTTGAAAGGTCAGCTCACATGCCGTCATTACCGCCACGGTATCGTTACCATTGTCGACTGAAGTAATGACCCCCCCCCGCGGAAGACCATACTGGTGATCGATGGAAAGACTGAGGACAGGCGGCACTATGTGCATTTGCTGAACAAGAGCCCTGAGCAGCATGTCGTCTTGGAAGCGGCGGATGGGCATTCGGGGCTCGAACTCTGTCGGTCTCAACCAATTGATTGCGTCATCCTCGCATATGATCTGCCCGACATCTCAGGTCTCCGTGTCTTGATTCAATTAGTTCCCCGTCCGCGCTACGCAAAGACGGCTGTCATCCTACTATCGAATCATCCAATCCCAGGGATGGCAGTGCTCGCAAAAAACAATGGCGCCCAAGCCTATATGGTGAAGTCAGATGTCACCGATGATCAACTCGAAGCAGCCATCCATAAAGCGCTTGCGACTGTGAGTTCCACTCGCAAGCAGGCTAGATCCTAGAAGCAGCATGCTGTGCTGTTCTCGGAAACTTTGCTGGTATAGACCTGACTGCATTTTAGTAGGCTAGAGGAAACGCTTTTCTAAGCAGCCGTCCTTTTGCCTATCGTCGCGCAATCCTTCTACCACCAGTTGCCTCGCAACCCTGCGGCCTTGCTGAGAGTCTCATTAACCTGACATTCCTCTCCTCAGACCTTTCACTCGCTCCCGAGAGCCTTTATCGTGGTGGACCCCAAAAGCCTTCGTCGTGTAAGATGTGCGCCCGGTAGAAGCTAACATGCCAGCGCAAGAACATCATCGTTTTACAGCGAGCCCTTCTCAGACCGATCCTCCCGCTGCGTCCTGCTAATTCCACTGAATCGGACGTCGTCGTTGCGGTCCTTTCGCCTAGGATGCGAGGGGCAGATTCGATGCGCGGATCATATTCAACATCCTGAGGTGGCAGATGGGCGAATTGAACAAGATGTGCACCGTTTTGGTCTCCGTGGGCCTGCTTCTTGGTTGCGTGGCGCCCTTGCAGAAAACGCAGCAGATCCGGTGCACGGACGGCGACGGGCAGATCATCTATACCGGCCGGTACGACAAGGAAAGCTGGACCGGGTATCTCGTCCAGGTGGATGAGTCGACGCGTGCGTTCTATCCCAGGGACATGTGCCACGCGGCACTGGCGGAAGAACCCAGGAGATCGTCTGAACCGGCACCAGCAGCAAGCAAGCCTTCTGAACCCGTGAAAGAACTCAGGCGATCGTCTGAACCGGCACCAGCAGCAAGCAAGCCCTCTGAGCCGGCGAAAGAAGTCAGGCGATCCTCTGAACCGGTACCAGCGGCGAGCAAGCCTTCTGAACCGGTGAAAGAAGTCAGGCAATCCCCTCTGCCGGCAACTGTAGCGAGTAACTCGCCTGCACTTGTGATGACACTTAATAAGTCGCCTGAGCCGCCGAACGGGCTCAGCCGGTTCCCTGAGCGAGCGGAACTCAGCAAACCATCTGAAGAGTGGAGCGACAATGCAGCATACCTGCACAAATTAGCTGAAGCAGGGAACATGGATGCCCAGAACCAACTCGGTCTGTTGTATTACGATGGCCGCGGTGTACCCCAGAATTTTAAGCAAGCGAGTGTGTGGTTTAGGAAGGCTGCAGAACAAGGGCACGCGGGAGCGCAAGTCAACCTTGGAACTCTGTACCTCTCGGGATATGGAGTCTCGGGAAACAACCAGGAAGCGTTGTTCTGGTTTCGTAAAGCCGCAGCGCAACGAGATGCTCTGGCATTCGCGAAACTCGGGCGCATGTATGAGCAGGGACGAGAAGTACCCCGGGACTTGGTCCAGGCGCACATGTGGTACAACCTCTCCGCAGCACATGGAGAACAGCGAGCCGTAGAGATCCGTGACGCCCTCGCCAAACAAATGAACCCAGGCCAGGTCGCCGAAGCTCAGCGTCTTGCCATACAGTGGAAGCCGGAAAACAAAGGAGGCTCTTTCCCGACCACAGCAGGCCGATAGCCCTCACGCAGCCTGCCTATTCGTCGCGCAAGCCTTCCACCACCGGCTGTCTGGCCGCCCAGCGTGCGGGGAAGTAGCCGGCGATCCAAGCTGTCGCGATCGCCAGCACGACGGCTTCCAGCAAGAGTCCCACCGGAACCGTCATACGGATCGTCCAGCCGAATGACTGCTTGTTGATGACGTAGATGAGTATCCAGGCGAGCACGAGTCCTCCGACCACGCCCAGGACCGCGCCGATGATTCCCAGATAGACCGCCTCCCACAAGACCAATCGTTCCACCTGTACGGTGCTCGCTCCGATGGCTTGCAGTGTGGCAAATTCCCGCCGGCGCTCCAGGACGGCGGTCACGAGCGTGTTCACGATTCCCAGGACGGCGACGAGCACGGCGATGATCTCCAGCACATAGGTCAGTACGAACGTTCGATCGAAGATCTCCAGAATTTCATGCCGCAGATCTTTGTTCCTGATAACCGCGGGCGGGACCGCTTGCCCTTCGTCATCGGCAAATAGCCGCACGATGGATCGGCGCACCAATTCACCGTCCGCACCAGGCAGAAGGTAGAGTCCGAACACCGTCACCTTGTCGTCATCCCACAAACGGCGGTACAACCGGCGATCCATGACGACTTTCCCGCCGTCCGTCGCATAATCGTAGAACACGCCGACGACCGGTATTGTTTGCGGACCCTGTGGTGTGACAAGGGTCAGCGTGCTTCCCGCATTCACACCCAGCCGATTTGCCAGCACTTCGGAGATCAGCACTCCTTCCGACTCGGCGGCATGGTTTAAGATTGTTCTGTAATCGCCTCGCATCATGACATAGCGGCCTCGTTCAGCGTGCAGCTTCAAATCCCTAGAAACCAGCGCCACGGTTTGTCCATTGGCGATGACCTGGACATCGCGGTAGGGATCGACCGCCGCCACGCCATCGACTGAAGCGAGTTGTGGGATCAAAGAATCGGGAAATGACCGGCCGGCATGCCCAACCTGCTTGCCTTGGAGCCAGGTCGGCGGCGCCACCACCAAATCGGCCATCACGGTTTCGTTCACCCAGGCCTCCACGGTCTCACGGAAGCTCCGCACCATGACAACCACGCCGATCATGATGGCCAATCCCACCATGAGAGCGGAGACGGTGACGGCATTGCGGCCCGGATGACGCGCAGCGTGGTCGGCGGCGATCCGACGCAAATTGCTTTCCAATCTGGGACCGGCATCGCGGCCGGCGCGCCGATACCCCAACGCTTGAATGAAGACCGGTGACAGGCAGGCTAACGACGCCAGGAGAGAGAGCGTGGCGACATACCCGAACAACGGCAGTCCGGCAATCGGTCCCATGAGTGACGTGGCTCCGGCGACGACCGCGAGCACCACGCTGATGCCCAATAACAGCCGGCTGCGCATCTGTTGCGATTCTTCGTAGTCTCCAGGTGCGAGCGCGCGAACCGTAATCGTTCGGCTGGCTTCAAGACTGGGTGCCAGCGAACCGATCATGGCCACCACAGAACCGAACAAAATGCCTTTCCATACGGAACCGAGATAGCCGCTGTCCCATGACAACACGGAGCCGGACCCGACCGGCACATACAGGTCGGTGATGGTCCGGCTGACGAGCGACACCAACGTCTGTGAGAGCCAGACCCCTCCGATGCCTCCCAGCAGCCCGCCCATGAACCCGAGCAATCCTCCTTCGAGCAAGAACAACCCCGCCACCCGCGATTCGGCCATGCCGAGGGCCCGGTAAATGCCGATCTCGCGGCGCCGTTGCGCGACCGCAAAGGCCATGGTGTTGTAGATCAAGAACGTGCCGATCAGGAGGCCGACCCAGCTCAGCACGGTGAGGTTGAGCTGAAACGATCGCACCATGTTCTCGACTTGTTTTGTTCGCTGAGCCGGACGCTGGACGACCAGGTGAGGCGGGAGCACGGCGCGAAGCGATGCGGCGACCTGATCCAGCGAGGCGTCCGGCGTGGTCACTACGTCGATACGATCCAGACGGCCGATGGAGGAGAACAAGAGCTGGGCAGCCGCAATGTCCATCACGGCGACCTCATTCCACAGAGAGGATCGGCTCCCCTCCGCGTGAAGAAACCCCGCCACGCGTAATCGAGCGGAGCGCCCCCCGACGATGACGTCGAGACGATCGCCGGGACGGAGCTGCCACGCGGAGGCTACTTCGTGGCCCAGATAGACGGCATCCGGTGAAAGCAAGGCGTCAAGGACGCGCTCGCGGTCTGCCTCAACGTCAAATCCCTTTGCCGCGCCTTCCGCGATCAGATCGAGCCCATAGACCTCAATGCCTTCCCAGCGATGGTCCCCGGCCGCCGCGACCGCCACCCCTTCGAGCAACGGAGAGGCCGCCACCACTCCCGGAACTCTTCGGACCGCGGCGATGACCGTCTCATCGACGCCGAGATCATGCCCGAGGATTTCGAGGGTGCTGGAGCCGGCGACGCTCGTCACAGCCCGTTCGAAGGACCGCAGGACCTCGACGTTCGCCGCACCGATGGCGACGGACGCCAATACGCCGAGCGCGACACCGATCACACTAAGCAACGCGCGGAACGGCCGTTGCTGGACATGCGCCCGGAGAAGCACGGACGTGAGCGACTGCACCATGAAGCAGGCATCCTCGTGTGTGAAAGCCGGCTGACCGGCGGCGGACGCGCATCGGCTCCGTTCGGGGTCAAGAGCGAGCCGTGCAGGATTTAGTAGTTTCGTTTACAGGGTTTCCCACCTTTGTTAGACTCCCTCAAGTGATTCACGAGCCACAAGGTGGGGGACATGAAAAGCGCGTTACGCCGAAAATTTGAGTTGCCGGCCGAGGACAATGAACTCGACCTTCTGACGCCGCGCCAGCGGGATATTCTTCGCCTGGTGTCCGTCGGCCACACCAATCGGGAGATCGCTTCCGTGCTTCAGATCAGCGTCCGGACCGTGGAAGTCCATCGCTTCAATTTGATGCGCCGCTTGAACGTCCGAAACGTGGCGCAACTGCTGAGACGAGCGCTGCAATTGGGACTCCTCTCCAAATCCTTCGGCAAATAACCTCCGGCTGTTGAAAAAACCCGTCAGCTCCGGTCTCGGATCGTTCTGACGGGCAAGCCGGATATCTTTTCCTTATTACAACTCCTTGAGCCTTCCGCGGCAATCCGCCACGGACGTGTAGCCCTTTTTCGCCAAGCAATCGGCCAGTTCCTTTTCCAACCGCGCAAAGACGCCGAGGCCTTCTTCGACAAGGACGGTGCCCACCTGCACGGCCGAGGCTCCACAAAGCAGGTGCTCCAGCACATCCGTCCCATTCATGACTCCGCCGGTTCCGATGATGGGCATCCGCCCGTCGAAATGTTTCCAGAACGCCCGCACGTTGGCCAAAGCAACCGGCTTGATGATCGTTCCGCCGAGCCCTCCGAATCCTCCCTTCGGCTTAATCACCGGTGTCTCGCTATCGGCATCGATCACCAGGCCGTTTCCGACGGAGTTGATGAGGTTGAGGAAATCGACCCCGCACCGCTCGATGACGTTCCCCATCAATGTGTGGTGAGCAGGATCGAAGTAGGGAGGTAGCTTCACGCCCATGGGAACGGTGATGATTTTGCGCACGCGCTTCATCAATCGTTCCGAAGCGTCCGCGTCATATCCGATCTGTGGCTTACCGGGAAGATTGGGACAGGAGAGATTCACTTCGATCAGATCCGGTCCAGCGTCGTTGATGACTTGGGCGATCGTCGGAAAATCGTCCTCGCAGAGCCCCGCGACGCTCGCGATGACCGGCTTTCCAAACCGTTTCAACTCCGGAATCAGGTCGGCGTAGGCCCGATAACCCAGGTTGGGCAGCCCCATGGAATTGATGGAGCCGCCGGGAAATTGCCGATAGCGAGGCGTGGGATTACCCTGCCGCGGCTCGAGCGTCATAGATTTCGTGACGATCGCGCCGGCCTGCGATCGCCCGAGAGCGAGCAGCTCATCGCGCGTGACGCACAGCGCGCCGGACGCGTTCATGAGGCAACAGGGAAATTTCACGCCCGCGATGGTCGTCGACAGATCCATCATTCCCCCGACATGGCTGCACTCAACATCAAACCGCCGCAACGGAACGCTGTGCCGTGCGGCTCACCAGGCGCCCATCTTTCATGCTCCAGACATAATCGGCCGCGGCAGCCGCTTCAGGACTGTGGGTAACCAGGAGGACGGTCTGGTGAAATTCTCGGGTCAAGGTGCGCAGCAGCTCGATGGTTTCCGCTCCGTGGTGCGAATCCAGATTGCCGGTGGGCTCGTCGGCCAACACCAGCTTGGGCCGATGCACCAACGCCCGGGCAATCGCCACCCGCTGCTGCTCTCCACCGGACAATTCGCTGGGACGATGATGCCGGCGATGCACCATCCCGACTCTCGCCAGCACGTCCGCCACGCGCTCCCGCACGCTCGAACCGCCTTCACCTTTGAGCAGCAATGGGAAGGCCACGTTTTCTTCCGCCGACAGACCGGCGATTAGATGAAAGGCTTGGAAGACGATCCCGATCGATTCTCGCCTGACCCTCGTCCAATCCTGAGCGGTCAATCGATTGGTCGGCTGTCCGTTCAGAACGATCTCGCCCGCGGTGGGATGATCGAGACCGGCGATCAAATTCAACAGGGTGCTCTTTCCGCAGCCGCTGGGGCCGATGAACGCGCAGAACTCTCCGCCCGCCACGTCGAACGTCACCTCGTCCAAAGCGGTGATCGTCGTGTTACCTCGCCGATAGAATTTGGAGACCTGTTTGAGATGTACCATCGCAGCGAGGACGCCGGCCCAGCTTCTTCGTATAACACAACCATTTGGAGGGCAACAACCTTGACAGGCGCCCCGCTTTTTCTTAGAAGCAATGGACGGGACTGACTGTACGATACGCGCGACCAATCATGCCGCCCCACACACTTCAGGACCGCCTGTTCGGATGGTGTCGCCGGACGCTTCGATTTATCGTGCCGGTCGAATGCCTGGCTTGCGGTGTGACGCTCGACACCGACCCGGTGCCATTATTCTGCCGGCTTTGCTGGGATCGCATTGCCCCGCTCGGCGGTCCCTCGTGCGCCTCTTGCGATCAGCCCTTCGTCTCTGCCGCGGCGACGTCCTGGTCGCCGACTCATCGTTGCCAGGCCTGTCTCGAAAAGCCGCCTTCGTATCGGCGTGCTTGGACGCTGTTCCCCTATATCTCGCCGTTGCGAGAGGCGATCTGTGCGTTCAAGTATCGGGGGAAGATGGCGCTTGCGGACCCTCTGGCGGCCCTCATGCTGTCCGCCTTGCCGGCGGAGATCGAGGCCGATCTCATCGTGCCGGTTCCTCTCCATCCCAGCCGCTTGCGGGCGCGTGAATTCAACCAGTCGCTGCTGCTGGCAGACCGGTTGGGATGCCACATGAAGAAACCGGTTTGCACGGACATCTTGTTGCGGGTGCTCGCCACGGAGCCGCAGACGACGCTGTCGCGGCCGGCTCGCCTGCGCAATCTTCGGCGGGCCTTTGCCGTCTCTCATTCCGAGAGGCTCACCGGGCGGAAGATTCTCCTCGTCGATGATGTGTTCACCACCGGCACGACGCTGAACGAATGCGCAGCCGCGCTCTGCGAGGCCGGCGCAGAAACGGTGTGTGCCCTGACATTGGCCCGCACCATGGATGCGGACCTCGTTCCGGATCGACTGTTTGCCGAGCAAGCCTTACACAGCGTGCCGGCGCTGGGAGTCTGAATCATGCCCATCTATGAATATCGCTGCCTCGACTGTCGCAAGCGCAGCAGCATTCTTCAGTTGAGCCTCACGAACGCAAAGCCCATCTCCTGCACACACTGTCAGAGTCCCCGACTGGAGCGATTGATGTCGCGTTTTGCTGCTCCCAAATCCGAAGCGGCTCGCCTGGAATCACTCTCCGATCCGGACGCGCTGAGCGGACTGGATAAGAACGATCCGCAGAGCATGGCCCATTTCATGAAAAGGATGGGCGATGAAATGGGGGAGGATCTCGGCGACGACATGGCGGAAGCGATGGAAGCCCCCGACGCCGGCGGGTCGGATCTGGACAGCTCTGACGGTCTTTGACAGGCTCTGTCATATAATTTCACTTGACAGATCCGGCCGGTTTCCATACCCTGTCGGCAGATCGGAGCGCCTGCGAGGCCTATGATTCCTTCCCGACCACGGTCGGCCGATGGCCAAAGATTCCAAGAGCGAGCTCATGACGGCGGAAGAGACCTGCCGTTATCTCAAGATCACCCAACGAACGCTGTACCGGTACCTGCAGAATCGACGGATTCCCGCCTTCAAGCTCGGAAAAGAATGGCGCTTCGTCCGTTCGGATCTGGAACAGTGGATCCGCGACCGTACCCGAACACCGCTTAATTCATGAGCGAAAGGGTCCAGTGATGTTCGCCGGAGAATATCTCTGCAAGGTGGACGAGAAGGGTCGATTCATCGTCCCGTCGCCCATTCGCGAACAAGTCGAGTCCGACGGACAGGTCGTCGTCTTCTTGAAGGGGCCGGAAGAATCCATTCTGATCTATTCGATGAAGGAATGGGAAAAGGTTCTCGAGAAGACGAAGACGACGCTGGACGAAGAACAGAGCCGCCTGTTCATGCACTTTGTGGTTTCCGAAGCCGGCACGTCGGAAATCGACAAGACGGGCCGCATCTTGATTCCCGGTCGGTTGCGGAAGCTCATCCCGTTGGATGACGATCAAGAAATCATCCTCGTGGGGCTGTACCATCGCATGGAAATCTGGAATCCCAGCGAATGGCGCCGCTACATTGCGCGCTCCGAAGAGCGGTATGAGCAGAATATGGCGAAGATCCTCAATCTCCTCTAGCGCCGCGCATGGCGAAGATCCGGCGCTCTACCAGTTACATCTCCACCAGGCTTCCCATTCGATTTCCTTCCGCCATTCAAGCGGGCCCACCAAGGCTTCGATCGTTCGCTTCGCTCGGCAGCATCCGATTATCGGACGGCCCTACCGGTCCATCATCTGCAGCTTCGCCCTTCACCGGACCATTGTCCCTGACCTTGCCGGTACCTCCCAGCATCAATCACCAATACGCCACCGTCAATGGCCGCCGGTTACTCTCTTCGACGGGACGGGCCTATAAAGCCCACGTCGGCCGACTGGTCTGGCTCGATTTGTCGAGACGGGCGGATCGATCCGCCGTCCTGTGGCACCTGCAGTCCGAGCCGCTTGCCCTCTCGATCCGGTTCTATTTCACGTCGGCGCTGCGCCGGGACGTGGATGGAGGACTGAAAATCGCCCAAGACGCCCTGTGCGAAGGCCTGGGGATCAACGATAACCGCATCGTGGAAACCCACCTCTATAAGTATGTCGACAGAGGCAATCCCCGCATCGAAGTCTCGCTGACATCCGCCACCTCTTCCCATTAGCAGGCTGTTGCGGAACAGGGTGTTCAAAAAGGCCATCTTCTCACCCGCCCAACCCCGGCGCGCCGAGACGCGCGGTTCCGCGGGCGGCCGCAGTCAGCGAAGGGGCGAGGACGTACATACCAAGCTTCGCTTGATCCGCTCGCTTTAATCAAATGCGAGCGGATAAGTACTGTGCCTCCAGGGCTTCTTCATGGTTGAGGATCTGAGCGACGCGAGAACAAAGCTGGAGGACTTTTTCAACACCCTGCTAGACTACAGTTTCGCTTGTGCCGGCCGATACAGCAGGAGCGTCGATCCATGCATCCACGAGCCCATGGAGCCCCATGCCGACCAAACGCATCTTCCTCGACCAACTGCGAGAGGGCATGTACGTCGCCAAGCTGGACGTGTCTTGGATTCGATCTCCATTTCTTCGCCATTCATTCCTGATTCAAGAG
>DATFDJ010000099.1:0-9227 GCA_035252115.1 Nitrospira sp.
GGGTGACATGGTCATCGAGTTCTGGCCCGACGTGGCGCCGAAGACAGTCGAGAATTTCAAGACGCTCGCCAAAAAAGGTTTTTACGACGGCACTTGCTTCCATCGCGTCATCAAGGGCTTCATGATTCAAGGCGGCGATCCCAATACCAAAGATCCCAATAAGCCGGAGACCTATGGGATGGGAGGACCGAACGAAAAGGTGAAGGCCGAATTCAACGATATCCCTCATCGGCGCGGCATCGTGTCGATGGCACGGACGAATGATCCGAACAGCGCCGGATCGCAATTCTTTATCGTCGTGAAGGACTCCAACTTTCTCGATGGGCAATACACGGTGTTCGGGGAAGTGGTCAAGGGGATGGAGGTGGCCGACAAGATCGTCAATCTTCCGCGGAATTCGCGCGATCTTCCCGCCGAACGAGCGGAAATGACCGTGATGGTGGTCGAATAAGAGGCGAGTCTTATGAAACGGATTCCAGGCCGGTTCATACCCCGGCTGGGTATCGTGGCGATGGCCGTTTTGCTGTCCGCCTGCGGAGGAAAGCCGGAGGTGAAGCCCGCGCCTCCGCCCCCGGATCCCGGTCCGAAAGCCATCATCAAGACCAAATTCGGCGAGATGCATGTCAAGTTCTATCCGGATTTGGCTCCGAGGCATGTCGAGAATTTCATCAAGTTGGCGAAGTCGGGGTTTTACAACGGCACGATTTTCCACCGCGTCATCCCCGGGTTTATGATTCAAGGCGGAGATCCCAACACGAAGAACTCTCTTCGCAAGGAGACGTACGGACAGGGCGGGCCAAAAGATGAAAAGGGAAATCCGATTCTTCTGAAGGCGGAATTCACCGATACGCCGCATAAGCGCGGCATCGTCTCGATGGCGCGCGCGAGCGATCCGGATACGGCCGGCTCGCAATTTTTCATCGTCGTGGAGAATTCGCCGTTCCTCGATCGGAAGTACACCGCCTTCGGAGAGGTGACGAGGGGCCTTGGCGTGGCCGACAAGATCGTCTCCCTGCCTAGAAACGAGCAAGACCTCCCCAACGAACGGGTAGAAATGACCGTCACGATTGTGGAGTAAGGACGAGCGGATTATCTGACCGTCTCGAGGTACTGACGCAGCCTGGCGCGCTCCGAAGGAAGGAACAGGATGAAGCTCATGCCGAAGGCGCTGCCGGATACCCAGCGAACCGAGGCACGTTCAATCTTCACCGGCCTTGCTTGGTCGGCGAGATAGAGCGAGACGTGGAACTCCAGTCCCTCCGCGACGTTGATTGCGGATTCGGCACGGCACCCGGCTGGAGAAATGTTGGTGACAGTGGCTTCCCCTTCGATTTCGCCGGATCTGAATCCGAGCGAGCAGCGCACATTGACCCGTTGAGCCTTCCTGATCTTCTGTTCTTTTTCGGCTTTCATGGCGGCGCCGGTCCGCTGATCGTGTTTCAGAGATTGCGCTGATGATGGTGCTCACAGCCCGGCCCGTGTGTATGCGGTTCGGTTGCGGCGGGCGGTATGAAGGACTGGCCCGGAAGGACGATGCGGCCGCTTCCTTGCTGTGCGGACAGATGTTCGGCGATTTCCGGATGGTACGTCCGGACATATCCGATGAGACCGCCGAGAAACCGTTGAGACTGAAATCCGGCTCCTGAAAAACCGGAGATGAACCGGATCGCGCGGTCGAGGACCTCCGGCGCCGTGGCCGTATCCGCTATTTGTTGCGGGTTCTGCTTCTTGAATGTCTCGTATTCCCTCTTCAGATGTTCGGCGAAGACCGGCATGGGAGCGGCGGGCACATGAAGCGGACTCAACGTCCGGCGCAGCGCCTGGATGGCGGCGACGATTTCGGCATCCTGCCCATCACGCCGCCCGTGGAAATAACTAAATGTGACGACTTCCACCAGGTTGTAGAGGGCGACCGCCTTTTCCCCTCCCAGTTCTGCAAGTTCACGGTAGAATTCGCGGCGTAGCGGCATGAATAGCTCGCCCAGGCGCTTCTGCTGGTAGTCGCTTCCGCTGCCGAGATACGAACAATCCGGCGGGCACGCGACGTGGACCACCCGGTGCTCGCCGCAACAGATCGTGCAGATCGCTCCTCCGAGCGCGGGGCAGGGACGCTTGCCTTTTCGCTGCCCGCAATAGACGCACTGGCTCATTTTTTGGTCGTGCCTTCCGTACCGGGCTTGGGAGGGGGCGGAATGAACCCGTAGTCGGCCAAAGTCCGCTTCTCTTTCTTGCCTTTGCCTTCCGAGGGCGCTTCCAGCCCATTCATCTCGGCTGCCTGAGCGGACTCGTATGGCACGAGAATCAAATTGTTGGTTCGATCAATGCTCAGATCCGCAGGAGACGGCAAGTATTCCGCGATGACTTGGAATTTTTTATCCCACGTCATCCGCCAGACCTTCCCCATGGTCGAGTCGGAAACATACATGTTGCCCCAACGGTCGAAATCGACTCCGCGCAGGTTGCCGAAGCGGCTGGAGAAGAAGCCGTTCGAAACCAACTCCGTCAAGGCGCCCTCCGGTGAAATATCGAAAATTTTTCCTTTGTCCCAGCTCACGGCAATGAGATGTCCCGATTTGGGATGAACCGCCAAGCCGCTCGGTCCGGCCAAGCCGGGGTCGGCGATGAGCAGAGATACCTTCCGTGAGACAAGATCGATCCGGTAAATCCGATTGGCCTTTTGATCAGAGCAGTAGAGCAGACCTTGGCCGTCCGAGGCGACGTCGGTGAGTGACACGCGCGACCCGCCGCTTGCCGACTGATCGGACAGCGAAATGCCGGTCGCCGTCTTGCCGGTCTCGATCTCGAACCCTCGGACCTGGTCGAGATCCGCCACGTACAGGGTGTGATCGACGAGCGCCATGCCTTTTGGGGCATGGAGCGTGACGCCGTCGTGGCCGCCCTGGATGAATTTCAGATTGATGATTTTGCCGTTGGCATCCAGTTTGGTGATGAATCCGTTGTTGTCGGCAGCATCCGGTTCTCCATTGACGCTGGAGATGAAATACTCTTTGCCTGCCTGACTGCTGATGAAACTGTAGGGGGACTGGAGTTCCGTGACGGTGATCTGCGCATGGGCTGGAAGGGCCAGGTGGCTCGCGAGGAACCAGACCGTCATTCCTATTGCCAGGAAAAGTGGACGTCCGATGGACCGGAAGGGTGGTGCGTATGTAGTCACGTGCAGAATCGAAGATGACGGTGGACTGGCTCAAAGCATCGTATCCGCGCCGCGGAGAAGCTGTCAAGGAACGAGCGTGAAGCGTGAAACGTTAAGCGTTAAACGTTAGGCGAGGAGAGAAGAGGGATACCTTTTTGCCGCATCACGTCTTCCGCATCACGCATCACGGTTTTCGATGCGTTGACTTGCACAAAAATGCCCTGCTAAGGTGCCTCGGTTTTCTCTGAACTGATGGAGGCGAAGGAGGAACGTGCAGTGGCACACATAATCGACGGCAAGGCACTGGCGCAGCAAGTGCGAGACAGGTTGGCGGTTGAATCACAAGCAGTCTTGGCCAAAACAGGCATGAAACCCGGCCTGGCCACTATCCTTGTCGGCGACGATCCCGCTTCACACATCTACGTCAAGAATAAGCAAAAGGCCTGCGAGATGGCCGGGATCTACGTGGACGATCACAAGCTGTCATCCAGTACGACGCAGGCGGAATTACTTGCGCTGATCGAGAAGAAGAACGCCGATCCCAAGGTACACGGCATTCTCGTGCAACTGCCGTTGCCCAAGCAGATCGACAGCCGGGTCATCCTCGAAGCCGTCTCTCCCGAGAAGGATGCGGATGGGTTCCACCCCTACAACTTCGGACG
This sequence comes from Nitrospira sp., assembly GCA_035252115.1. GTDB lineage: Bacteria > Nitrospirota > Nitrospiria > Nitrospirales > Nitrospiraceae > Nitrospira_C. The sequence goes on from DATFDJ010000099.1 coordinate 3,817, forward strand.
TCTCGTGGAAGGTCACCCGGTGTTCGAAGCCTGCACGCCGAAGGGCGTCATCAAAATGATCGAATCGACAGGTGTGCCGATCGAGGGCAAGCGGGCGGTGGTCCTGGGCCGCAGCAACATCGTGGGAAAGCCTCTGGCGTTGATGCTGTTACAGCGGAATGCCACCGTGACGATCTGTCATTCCAAGACAAAGGATTTGCCCGCCGTCTGCCGGGAAGCGGAATTGCTGTTGGTCGCAATCGGTAAAGCCAAATTCGTCACGGCCGACATGGTCCGCGAGGACGCCGTGGTGATCGACGTCGGCACGAACAAACTGCCGGACGGCAAACTATGCGGCGATGTCGATTTCGAGACGGTCAGTCAAAAGGCCGGATGGATCAGTCCCGTTCCCGGCGGCGTCGGGCCCATGACGATTGCGATGTTGCTGGACAATACCGTGGAGTCTGCTAAGAGAATGGCGGGAATGAGGTAGAGAGTGAGGATCGGTCGATCGTGACAAAGGAACCGCGGAGACTGAAAGATGTCCTTGATCGTGGCGAATTTGCCGTGACGATCGAGTACAACCCTCCCAAAGGCACGAACATCGCCGCGGTGTTGGAAAATGCCAAGCACTTGGTCGGCCGGGTGCACGGAGTGAACGTCACCGACAATACCGCGGCGGTCGTCCGCGCCGGTTCGCTCCCGGTGTGCCGGTTACTGTACGAGTTGGGACACGATCCCGTCATGCAAATGACCTGTCGTGATCGGAACCGTATCGCCATACAATCCGATCTCATGGGCGCCCACATGTTGGGCATCAGGAATATTCTCTGCCTGACCGGAGATTATCCGACGGTGGGAGACCACAAGGAAGCCAAGCCGGTCTACGATCTGGATTCGGTGCAGGTGATGCAATTGGTGCAGGGTCTCAACAACGGTCATGACATGGTGGGGAATAAATTGGATGGATCGACGGCCTTCCAGATCGGTGCCGCCGTCACTCCTGAAGCTGATCCACTCGGACCGATGTTGGCAAAATTCGAAGTGAAGGTGAAAGCCGGGGCCCAATTTTTCCAGACCCAAGCCATCTACAACCCCGAACAATTTGCCGGGTTCATGAACGCGGTGCGTTCGTTCAAGGTCAAGGTGTTGGCCGGTATTCTCGTGCTGCGCAACGCCAAGATGGCTGAATTCATGAATGCGAATATCCCCGGCGTTTCGGTGCCTCAGCCCATGATCGACGAATTGCGGGCAGCCGGCCACAAGTCCGAAGACGTCGGCGTCGAGATTGCCGTGCGTACAATCAACGCGGTGCGGCCTCATTGCGACGGCGTCCATATCATGGCGATCAAGGCGACGCATCGTCTGGGCGAGATCATTGCGAAAGCGGGACTTGGCTGATGACGATCCCCGAGTTGAAACAGTACAAACGTGGAAAGAGACTCATCGTCGTGACGGCCTACGACGCGTTGTTTGCGCGCATCGTGGAACAGGCCGGTATCGACGCCATCTTGGTTGGGGATTCACTGGGTGTCGTCGTTCAAGGCAAAGCCAACACGCTATCCGTCTCCATGGACGACATGCTGTATCACACCGGGCTCGTGGCGCGCGCAGCGAAAAAAGCGTTGGTGATCGGCGACATGCCGTTCATGTCCTATCAAGTCACCAAGGAAGAGGCGCTCCGGAATGCCGGGCGCTTCCTCCAAATCGGTGCCCACGCCGTGAAGATTGAGGGTGGGCACGCGATACTCGATCGCGTTGAAGCCATGACACAAGTCGGTATCCCGGTGATCGGCCATCTCGGCATGACCCCGCAATCCGTTCATCAATACGGCGGCTACAAGGTGCAGGGAAAAGACAAAGCTCAGAGGAAGAGGATGCTTGCGGATGCCAAAGCGCTGGAACGTGCCGGCGCCGTTGCCGTGGTTCTCGAGGCTGTGCCGGCGCAGTTGGCCAAGACGATCACCGAAGAGTTGACCGTTCCCACGATCGGCATCGGAGCCGGACCCTGTTGCGACGGCCAGGTGTTGGTGCTCTATGATCTCCTCGGAATGTTCGATGAGTTCGTACCCAAGTTCGTGAAACCCTACGCGCATCTCAAGGCCGACGCGCTCCAGGCGTTACGCCGCTACAAGGAAGAGGTGGAGCAGGGAAAATTTCCTTCCGACTCGGAAAGCTACCACTGAACCGGGCTCCTTCCTCGTTGTCCCGCTTCAACTCCATCTTCCATTGCCGCACCAAAGAGGGGCAGACAGCTTCCCGCGAGTTTGATACAGTCGGCGTCACGGACAAAGGTGCAAGGGATGGACTGGGTTGAATGGCTGCTGAGCCGGGAATTTCGCCAGTTCGTTCTGGATCACGGTCTCTTCATCCCGTTGCTGTTCGCGGCGCGGGTCGTGGTGGTCACGGGCATTGAATGGCTGGTTCCTGCGCGGAAGATTCCGGATCGTTCGATCTTCATCTCCGATCTCATCGGCTGTACGCTCGTCGGCTATATCCTTGTCCCGGCCTCTCAATACTTGAGCAACTTAGTGGCCGTCCGGCCGGTTCTGCCGGAGGCCATCCTCGCTCTTCCGGCCGCGGCCACGTTTTTTCTGTACTATCTCGTCGGAGATTTCGGCGCCTATTGGATGCACCGCCTCATGCATCTCAAGCCGGTCTGGCGGGTCCATAAGTGGCATCACTCGCCGACGACCATGTACTGGTTGGCCGGCTACCGGGCTTCGTTGCCGCAGCAGACCATGTTCAACCTGCCCTGGATATTCGCCTACGCGGTCTTCGGCATGGCGCCTTGGTGGATGTATCTGGCGGTGATGTCGTCGCATATGCTCTTAAACGACTGGATGCATATGAACGTATCGTGGCGGTCGGACTGGCTGGAATGGGTCTTCGTGACGCCGCGCTATCACCACATTCACCATAGCGACGATCCCGCCCATGCCAACGCGAATTTCGGCGTCACGTTCAGCATCTGGGACCGGTTGTTCGGCACCTACGTCGCCCCGGAGACGATCCGGCAGCCGCTTTCATTCGGCATCGGCGAAGAAGTGCCGCTCGTGCGGCTGGTCGCGGGCATCTGAACCGGCGGGCTTCTATCGACGCAATCCGTCCACTTGAAACACGGCTCGATCCTCGAGTCGTACGGCGGTGAGTGCTCTGCCCCACACGCAGCCGCTGTCGATGCCCCAATGATTGTCCTCGAAATGGAGACCCAGCGCTGCCCAGTGGCCTGTAATGATGGTGCCGTCCCGGTTGCGTCGATGGGGGATGCGAAACCACGGGAAATAACCCGGGGGCACATCCTCGAGGGGCCCGGAAAAACCGGAGAGGTCGCCAGTCATGGTACAGGTTCGGATCCGCGTCAGGACGCGAGCCGCAACGGTAGTCCGTGCGATTCCCGTGAGCGATGCCTCCCATCGTTGTGGTGGTCCATGAAACAGTTCTTTGAGAAAACTCGGAAATTCAGAGCCGGTGAGAGTCTGGCCGACTTCCTGAGCAAATAACGCCGCATCCTCGACGCTCCATTGCGGAAGCAGGCCTGCATGGACCATCACAAAAGAGCCCTCTCGATGGTAAAGCGGCCTCCGGCGGAGCCACTCGATCAGCTCGTCCCGATCGTCTGCGTGGAGCACGTCTTGGATCGTATCCTTGGGGCGCAAAGCGACGATGCCCTGAGCGGCCGCCAGTAGGAACAAGTCGTGGTTGCCCAAGACCACGGACGCTGCGGGACCGAGCGCTTTTATCAGCCGCAATACGCCGGCAGAATCAGGACCTCGATTGACCAGGTCGCCGACGAACCAGATCCGATCCTGTTGAGGATCGAATTGAATATGCTCGAGGAGACTGTGTAGCGGCTGAGAGCAGCCTTGCACGTCCCCGATGGCATAGGTAGGCATGAAGGAGCGGTTTATCCGTCAATGGCCGTCGTCATACGGACGGAATGACACATGGGCTGAGACACGGCGATTGGCGGCTGACGGAATGACGATTCACGGGTATCGGGCTTCGATGACACTGCGTAGTCCACCACGGGCGGCAAATGTACCGGTGACTTTCGCCCAAACCGGTCGGCAAGACTTGGCAATATCCTGCAGAATACGGTTCACGGAGTTTTCGTAGAAAATCCCGACATTCCGATACGCATGAATGTACATCTTGAGTGATTTGAGTTCGAGGCACTCCTTGTCGGGCATGTAATGGACAGTGATGGTTCCGAAGTCCGGCAATCCGGTCTTCGGGCAGATGGCTGTGTACTCTGGGATCTCGATCGTGATCTCATAACCCTTATACTGATTGGGAAAGGTCTCGATCTCCGGCAATGGGACGGTAATGCCGCTCCTCGCATGCCGCTCGTTGTAACCGAGCCGCGTTGTCTGGCGGCCACGCTTCGGTGGGGTTCTCTTCATCGTGACTCTCTATCCATGTTCCCTGTGACGCGTGACGAGTTGGGCACTTCCTCTTTTTTAGGAATACGCTCGCTCGTCACTGTCGCTGATCACATGTCACGGCGTTTAAATTTGCTTCATCCATTCGGTTTGTCCGATTTTTTCCAATTCGATAAACAAGGAGACCCAGGGACATTTCATTTCCGGATACACTTCACACAACCCGCCCTTGCGCACACCGCCGCATGGGCCATGGCTCATGAATTTAGGACATTCCGCCTTCAGAGAGCTGTCGGGAATCGGAGGGCGTTTGTGCACGCCTCCGACGTGTTCGGCTCCCTCATCTTCGCCTGGAATGATGACGCGCAACGCCATATGAGCTAGTGTAGACAGATTCCTCTCAAATGGGCAATGTCCCGCTACATTCCCTCCTTCTGTTGTTCCGGCCGCGCCGATATTTTCTTTCAACAGCTGGAGTTAGGGCGAATGGCCTATCGGGGCAATGTAAGGTAGGCCTTCTTTCGTTCATGGTGGGCCTTCTGAGAAGTTGCGTTGAATATCAGGAAGTTATAAACTTCGAATGAGCTCGACGAAACGCCTGGTCGATCAACATTCTCGTTGACAGTCTTTTTTTGGCTTTGCTACGATGAGCGCACGCTTAAATGTGTATAAACGTCTGAAAGCCGTTCTTCCAGCCACGATTCCCTGCAGGCTTGTTTCGCACAATGGTGTCTATCCAATGCACAACGGCATGCCGTTGTCAGGAGAGAGGGAGGTGTCCCGATGAGTCTTGATTATGTGAAATTCTCCAATGGCTTCGAAAAATTCATGCCCAAGGAATATCGGGACATGGTCGAGCATGGACCCTTTGGGAAAAAGGTGTCTGTTTCGCAAATGGGAAGTTTCAAGGAAGTGCTCGAAGAGCATCCCATGTGCGCCGGTTGCGCCATGACGTTGTTCATCCGGCTCGCGATGATCGCCTTTCCAAATCCCGAGGATACCATCACCGTGGGGACGGCAGGATGCGGCCGGTTGGCCATCTCGCAG
>DATFDJ010000100.1:0-35213 GCA_035252115.1 Nitrospira sp.
GGTCGAGATGAACGGTCTTGATGGTCAGATAGAGCGACTCCGCCGCGGATTCCTTCGTGAGCAACGTCCTGCCGCCCGCCGCTTTCATCGCCGCCTGCATATGATGCGAGGCGTTCACGGACAGTCCGATCACCGCCGAGCCGGGAAGGAGCCGGGTGATGTGCCGGGTGGCTTCGATGCCGTCCATCCTCGGCATATTGACGTCCATGACGACGACGTGCGGAAGGAGGCGCCGCGCCTCTTCGATCGCCGCTTCGCCGTCCCCGGCCTCTCCGACAACCTCGATCTCGGGATACCCGTTCAACAGCGTCCGTAGCCCCTCCCGGACCATGGCATGGTCGTCGACCAGCAGCACACGGATCTGAGAGCGTGAAACGTGATGCGTCATGCGTGAGGCGCTCTTCGATGCAGTCTCGAACGGGGGTTCTGTTTTATTCAGCGCATCACGCCTAACGTGTAACGTCCCGGCGGCTTCGCCGCCAAGAGCGAGCGGCAGCGTGAGCGTTGCGGTCGTGCCTTTGCCGGGCGCAGATGCGATCGTGAACGAGCCGCCGAGCGCGTACATTCGCTCACGAATACTGAACAGCCCGAATTTGTCGGCGCTCTTCTCAAGCGCCGAGCCGGCGTCGAATCCGATTCCCTCGTCCTGTACCGCGACGGTCAGGAGCCGGTCATCCCGGTCCACCTTGACGAGCGCCCGCCCGATTTTGGCGTGCTTCACGGCGTTCATCAACAATTCTCGGACCGATTGGAAGAGCAATCCTGCCTGGTCGTCGGAGAGCGGAAGCCGCTCGTCCGGCGCCTGCACGGTCACGACCATCTCGTGCCGCCGCATCTCTTCGCCCAGCCATGACAAGGCGGCCGATAAGCCGAACTGCTGGAGCGCCGGAGGCGCCAATTGGGCGACCAAGGACCGGGTGTAGGTGAGCGCCCGATCCAATACGCGGTTGACTTCCTCGACCGCTTCGTCTCGTTGGGGCGCGTGGCACAGCTTCATCTGGGCCACGACCAACAATTGAGCGAGGTAATCGTGCAACTCTCCGGCCAGCCGGCGCCGTTCGCGCTGTTCGGCGAGGTTCAGTTCGGACGTCAACGCGCGCAACTTCCGCTGCGAATCCGACAAGGCGCCGGTCCGTTCCGCGACGCGGCGTTCCAGGTCTATGGTGAGGCGCATCAGCGCGGTTTCCGCTTCCTTTCGTTCGGTCACGTCTTCGACGACCGCGATCGTCCGTCCCGGCTGTCCGTCGGCATCCCGGATCAGACGCACGGAAACCAACACCCAGCGGATGTCGCCGTCCTTCCGCACGTAACGTTTCTCGTGATGGTATTCCTCGGCATCGCCGCGGATGAGCTTGAGGAAGCCGGCCTCGTCGGCGACCTGGTCGTCCGGATGAGTGAGGTCGCGCGGGGTCATCGTCAGCAACTCGCTTCGTTCGTATCCGGTGATCTCGCAAAAGCGGTCGTTGACGCGGATGAAACGGCCGGTCCCGACGTTGAGTTGAGCCTGCCCCACGGCGGCCATCTCGAAATTGACACGAAACTGCTGCTCACTGTCTGCGAGCGCCGTCTGTTGGCGGCGGGCCCGGATCAGCAGTAACGAGACGATCCAGATCAGCGCGACACCGATGAGGCGATTGAGCCCCGCCTTCCAGAAGTCGGGGTCGGCCGGAGCCAGAAGAAAACTGGCGGCGATCAACGCGGTCGCGGCCGCCGCGCCGCCGGCCACGAGTCGCGCGTCGAACGGTGTGACCCGGGAGAGCAGCCAAATGGGAAGGAGGTACAACAGCCACACCGTGACGCCGAGCGGCGTGCTGAAGTCCAGAAACCCGATGACGCCGAAGACCGCGCCCATGGCGGCAGCGACCAGCGGCCCTCTCACGACCCTGTCGCAGAGCGCGTCAAGCATGGCGGCTATCCTACCGAATGTGCTTCCGCAGGCTCAATCTTTCCGGGCCGCAGCGAGAACGGCCCGGTGGATCGCGTCGGCCGGCGCGCCCTTGGAGAGAAAGTCGTCCGCACCGGCCCGGCGCATGGCGCTGTCCACTTCCCGCGACGTGTTGACCGACAGGCCGACGATTGCCACGGCGGAGAAGGCGGCCTTGATCCTGCGCGTGGCTTCGATGCCGTCGATCTTCGGCATGTTAATGTCCATGATGACGCAATCGGGGCGCAGTTTGTCGACGAAGGCGATCGCTTCTTCGCCGTCCCAGGCCTCCCCGATGATCGCGATGTCCGTGTATCCCCGGAGGAGCCCCTTCAATCCCTCGCGCACCATGGGATGGTCGTCCACCAGCAGCACGCGAACGGTCGAAGAACGTGAGACGTGATGCGTCATGCGTGAGGCGGTTTCAGATTCAAGCCCGAGCGGCGAGCCTCTTTGTATCTCCGCATTGGACGCATCACGCGTAACGCGTAACGTCTCGGTGAATTCCGCACCACGCGTGAGCGGCGCGACGAGCGTCGCCGTCATGCCCTTGCCGGGCGCCGAGTCGACCTCGAACCGTCCCCCGATCGCCAGCATGCGTTCTCTGATGCTGAAGAGGCCGAACTTGGAAGACGTCGGGGACGGTTGATCCAAGGAGGCGCCGCCCGCCATGTCCATGCCCGCTCCTTCGTCTCTGACGGTCAGGCGCAACTCGTCGCCTTGCTGATCGATGGTCACGACGGCCTGATGCGTCGAGGCATGTTTCCGTACGTTGATCAACAGCTCGCGGACGGATTGAAACAGGAGGACCGCCTGATCCTCGGGAAGCGGGATCCGATCGGGCCCCGATTGTCGAACCTCCACCGAGAGTTCTTGTCTCACCATCTGCTCGGCCAGCCACTTCAAGGCGACGGGCAGCCCGAACTCGTGGAGCACCGGCGGGCTCAATTGCGTGACCAACGTGCGCGTGTAGGTCAGCGCTTCGTTCACGACCGCTTCCGTTTCCTGCACGAGCTCCGCCTGCGCGGGCGGCGGCGCGAGCCGCTTCATTTGTCCGAGCTTCATGCGGACCAGCGCCAGCAGTTGTGCGAGATAATCGTGGAGGTCCGTGGCCAGCCGTTTCCGTTCCCGCTGTTCGGTCAGGTGAAGGTCGGTCGTCAGGGCGCGCAGCCGGCCGTGCAAGCTGACCAATTCGCGGGTCCGCTCACCCACGCGGACCTCGAGCTCCTCCGCGGACGAACGAAGACCGGCTTCGGTCCGCTTGCGTTCCGTGACGTCGAAATTCACCCCGATCATGCGGACCGGCTTCCCATGGTCGTCTTTGAGCACTTGGCCCTTCGACGCCACCCATCGAATGCGTCCGTCCGGCAGGACGACCCGGAACTCGTGTTCCAAGGCGTCCGCCTCGGCGACGGCCCGTTGGACCGCTTGCCGGATGAGCGCCCGGTCCTCGGGGTGGACGACGGCGTAGAATTCCTCGGTCGAGGGCGTCACGCTGTGCGCCGGCAATCCCAGCAGCTCGAACTCCTTGTCGTCCCAGCGGGTGGAATCGGAGACCAGATCCACGTCCCAGGCGCCCATTTGACCTCCGGCCAGCGCCAACCGCAGACGCTCCTCGCTTTCACGGAATTCTTCCTTCGCTTTCCGCAACTCGGTGACGTCGGTATGGGTGCCGAACCAGCGGACGATCCGGCCCGCTTCGTCCCGGATCGGCGTCGCCTGGGAGAGGAACCAGCCATACTCTCCGTCCCGTCCGCGCAATGGGAACGTGTCCTCCCATGTCTCGCCCCGCTCGCGCGCGAGCCGCCATGCCGCGAGCACGCGCTCCATGTGATCGGGGTGATGGACCTGTTGCCAGCCTCCCCGCTGCATCTCGAGGAAGGTCGCTCCCGTGTACTGGTACCAACGGCGGTTGTACCAGAACTGCGCGCCGCCCGCGCCGGCCATCCAGGCCAACTGCGACATGTTATCGGCCAGCGTCCGGAAGCGCTCCTCGCTTTCCCGCAACGCTTCTTCCGCTTTTCGTCGCTCCGTGATGTCGGTGGCGATGCCGCAGAGCGCGTAGGGCGCGCCACCCGCGTCGCGCAGCAGGAATTTGTGCGAGAGGAAGGTATGCATTCCGTCCGCCGATACGATGCGCTCCTCGAAGATCTGCGCCTGGCCCGACTCCCAGACGCGCACGTCGTTGACGCTCAACTGCTCGGCCTGCTCCTGGGAAAACAACTCGCCTTGAGTTTTGCCCATCACTGCGGCGGCCTCCATGCCGAGGACCGTCGCGCATTCCTTGTTCACGAAGAGATGGCGGCCGTCGCGATCCTTGATGAAGATCGCCGCCGGGGCCCGGTCCATGATGGCCTGAAGCCGCGCCTCGCTCTCGCGGAGCGCCTGCTCCGTCCGCTTCCGCTGCGTGATATCGGTCGCCACGCCGAGCACTTGCGTGGCGAGGCCCCGATCGTCGAACAGCGGGCGTTTCACCGTTTGGAGCCAGCGCGCCGCCCCCGACGCATCCGTGACGATCTCCTCCGGGATGAAGAGATCCCGAAGCGAATCGATTACCTCCCGGTCCTTCTGGCGGAAGTGAGCCACCTGGTCCGCATCGGCGTTGAAATCCGCGTCGGTCTTGCCGAGCAACTCCTCCACCGTCGTCCCGTAACAGTCGGCGACGGCGCGGTTCACCAGGGTGAATCGTCCCTCGCGATCTTTGGCGAAAATGAAATTGGGATCCGTGTCGATGATTTGCCGGATGAACGCGTGGGACTTCCGCAGGGCCTCGTCGGCCTGCTTGCGGTCGTGGATGTCGGTCGACGTGCCGATCCACCGGACGATGGCGCCGTTCTCGTCGGTGATCGGCACCGCGCGCGCAAGCTGCCAGCGATATTCGCCGTCGGCGCGCAGCATCCGGTGCTCGACCTCATACGGTTTCCCGAGTCTCATGCAGTCGAGCCAACGGTCGGCGACGGCCTCCCGGTCGTCGGCGTGAATCACCGCAAGCCAGCCCAGGCCGGTCGCCTCGTGCAGCGCCAGCCCCATGTAGTCGAGTCCCGGCCGGTTCACGTATTCCATCAAGCCGCACGCCGACGCGGTGAAGACCACCTGCGGCATCGTATCCGCCAGAATCCGATAACGGGCCTCGCTCTCGCGCAAGGCCGCTTCGGCGGCGACGCGTTGCGTGATGTTCACGAAGACGCCGACGAGGCGGATCGGATTTCCGTCGCGATCCAGGATCACTTCGCGGGACGATTCGACGTCGAGCCATCCTCCGGAAGCATGCAGGATGCGGAAGACGGATTTCACGACGCCGCCGGTGCGGAGCTGGCGCTCCAGCGCCGCGAGATAGGCCGGCGCGTCCTGAGGATGGAGGCGCGACCGCCACCAATCGAGGGTGAACTCGATTTCCTCTGGCTTGACGCCCGTGACGCGCTCCATGCCGTGGAGGATGCGCTGCCCTCCCGGCCGGAGATCGAAATCGTACACGACGGCATCGGCCGAATCGGCCGCCCGCCGCAATCGCTCTTCGCTGATGCACAAGCGCTCTTGGACCGACCGGCACTGCTCGGCCAGTCCTTCGTACCGCGACAGCGTCGCCCGCAGCGCGGCATTCTCCCGGAGAAGATCGTCGTATGAGACGTTCAACTCAGCCATGATGCAGCTTCAAGTTGTGAGTAGAAGTTTAGGAGTTTTTAGTTTTGAATTGTGAATGTTGAGTTGTCTGAAAAACTAAGAACTCAAAACTCAAGCTAGATTAGCACTCACCACTATTTTCTCGTGACCGCTCCGATGGTTTCGTAGAGGTGATCTGCGGCGCTTTCCTTCGTCAGGAACGCGGCGGCGCCGGCGGCTCTCATGGATTTGACGATATGCTCCGCTTCATTGACCGACAGGCCGACGATCAAGGTATTCGGCGACTCTTCGCGGATCCGTTTCGTCGCCTCGACGCCGTCGAGCCGGGGCAGGTTGACATCCATGACGATCAAGTCGGGCTTGAGGGACCTCGCCAGCGTCACCGCCTCCTCGCCGTCGCCGGCCTCGGCGATGATATGCAGATCAGGATAGCCGTCCAGGATGCTGCGCAGTCCCTGGCGGACCATGACATGGTCGTCGACAAGGAGAACTCGTATCAGAGGGCGTGAAACGTGATGCGTCATGCGTGAGGCGCTCTGAGATCCAGCCTCGAACGACGATTCTGGTTTCATCTCCACATTCAACGCATCACGCGCCACGCTTAACGTCCCGGTGCCTTCGGCGCCTCCCAGAGGGACGCCGAGCGTCACGGTGGTGCCGGCGCCGGGCCGTGAGTCCATTTCCATCCAGCCGTCGATGGCTTCCATCCGCTCGCGGATGCTGAAGAGACCGAACTTGTCGCCCCTCGATTCCATGGCGGCGGTGGGGTCGCACCCGCGTCCCTCGTCTTTCACCGTGATATGCATTTTGCCGGGGCCGTCCTCGGCCATGATCACGGAGGCTCGTTTCGTGCCGGCATGCTTCAGCACGTTGAAGAGCAATTCGCGGACGCATTGGTACAACAGCCGCGTGTGATCTTCGGACAGCGGCGGGCTGACGCGGGGCACGTTCACCGAAACGTCGAGGCCCTGTTGCCCCATCCGTTCGCCGAGCCAGCGCAGCCCGGCGGCCAAGCCGAATTGCCGCAACGTCGGCGGCATCAATTCCGCCACCAAGGTGCGGGTATACGTCAGACACTGATCCAGTAAGTGATCCGCTTCACGGAGCACCGCACAGGCCGGATCCGGCGTGATCATCTGGCTCGCGTGGTTCATCTTCAGCCTGGTGACGACGAGCATCTGCGCCAGATAGTCGTGCAGCTCCGCGGCAATGCGCTGGCGTTCGCGCTGCTCGGTGAGGGTCAGGTCCTGCGCGAGGCCGCGGAGCCGGTCGTGCGTGCGCACCAGCTCCTTGGTGCGTTCGTTGACCCGGCGCTCCAGTTCTTTCGTCCATTCCTGACGCCGCATCTCGGCCTGCTTGCGTTCGGTCACGTCGAACGTGACGCCGGCGAATCGCGTCGGACGCCCGCTTGTGTCGTAATGGATGCGCCCGTAGGGAGCCAGCCACCGCAGCTCGCCCGTGTCGGCCCGGCGTATCCGGTGCTCGGCCTGGTAGAGGCCGCCGCTGTTCCGCGCCTGGCTGACGGCCTGGCGGACGGCGGCCCGGTCTTCGTCGTCGACCAGCGCCCACCATTGCTTCATCGAGGGCCGGAAGGACTCCGGGTCGTACCCGAGCAACCGCGCGTTCTGTCGATTCCACACGACGCGCCCCGTCCGCAAGTCGACGTCCCATGTGCCCATGCCCGCCCCTTCCGTCGCAAAACGAAGCCGTTCTTCCTGTTCCGCGACCTGCTCGGCTCGTTGCCGCGTTTCCCGAAGGAGACGTCGCCGTTCCTTGGCCATGGCCACATAGTTCGACACCGCCTCCAACAACTCCAGCTCGTCCCGGTCGAACGAGGGGCGACCGGCGGTGGCGAACGCGAGCGTGCCGAGGAGGCGATCGCCGACGATCAACGGAAAGCAGGCGTACGCGTCGGAACCGCACGCCTGCATCCGTGCGGCTTTCGAATCGGTGCAGGATTGCAGGTGATCGACCACGACCGGCTGCCGCGAGGCCGCCGAGGTGCCGCACAACGCTTCTCCGAACCGGAGGAACGCCAACGACTCCAACGCGTGATCGGGAACGCCGGACCAGGACGCGAGGCGGATGCCATGGCCCTGCGGTTCGACGTCGTAATCGAGAAACGTGTCCACGCCGAGCAGCCGCTGCAGCGAGGCGAAAATTTCCTGTATGACGTCCGACGGGTCATCGACGCGGAGCAGCTTGTCCATTGTCTGGCTCAACAATTCCTGGCGCAGCGCGTGATTCCGCAGATCGAGCTCCGCCCGCTTTCGCGCGTCGATGTCCTCCACGACGCCGATCAACGATTGAATCCGGCCGCCGGCGTCCCATTGGATCGAGAGGGTCACCGTGACCCAAATGATGTCGCCGTCCTCGCGCACCAGCCGCTGGTCCAATGACACTTCGGTGACGCCGCCCAACAGCAATCTTCCGACCTGGCTTTCGTGCTCCGGGCGGTCGTCGGGATGCGTCAGATCCCGCAGCTCGTGCTTCATCAACTCGTCGTGGTGACGGCCGGTGATCGCGCACAGCTTGTCGTTCACGCGCAACAGGCGTCCGTCGGGTCCCACGACGCACATGCCCACCGCCGCCTGTTCGAACAAGCCGCGAAACTGCTCCTCGTTCCGGCGAAGGCGCGACAGCAATCGCTCGTTCTCCCGCTGCCGGTCCCGCAAGCGCAGCAACGACCAGACGGCTGCGAGCAGCTCCGCTTCCTCGACCGGTTCCACCAAATACCCGTCGGAGCCCACGTCCAGACTCAAGGCACGGTCCGGTCCGCTCACCCGGGCGGCCGACACGTGGAGCACCATCGTGTCCGCAGACTCCGAGCGATTCTTGATTCTCCGGCACACCTCGAAACCGCTCATGTCGGGCAGGTTGACGTCCAAGAGCACCAATTCGGGCTGAATATCCTCGAGCAGTCGCAGCGCGTCGGCTCCGCATCCGGCATCGACGACGCGATAGCCGGCCTTTTCCAGCAGCTTTCTCCTCGCATATCGGCTTGCTTCCGTATCGTCCACATTGACGATGGTCGCCATTTCCTGGATCATGTCGGACCTCGCTGGAAAACCGATGACACGTTCTGGATTGTGACCTGTTGGTTTGCTCGGTACGAACGACACACGACGTTCCTCACGGGCACAAACGGAGACGGCGTGAAGGCGAGTCACACTAGAAGGTCGACGCATGATTGCCTACTAGGGTAACCCCTAGCCTCGGAAGGAAGCGGGCGCATGTGAAGTTTCAGCCGATTTTCGCGGGGTTCCGGCGCCGTGTCCGCGCTCCCGCCTGGCGGTATCGGTCGCCGGTTCATTCGATGCAAGTTACTGCGCCGGCGGGAGTGGTTCGTGGACTTCCGAGGGCAGCGCCTCGATCACTTTGACGACGCGGCCTTCTTCGTCGAGCTGCATGGTAATGCGGTCACCGATCGACAAATGGGAGAACTGCTCCGGATGTCCGATGCGGAAAAAAATCGGTTTGTCCATGTCCGTCTTGAGCATCCCTTTGCCCACCGAAAGGTCCAGCATGCTCAGCGTGCCCGTGACGGTCTGCGTCGCCGGAACGGTTTCCAGAGCGACTTGCGGATCTTCACGTTCGACGGTGTTCGAGAACGACGCAGGTTCTCCGACGCACAGCCATGCTGCGGCGCAGAAGGCGGATAGCGCGGCCCCGAAGCTTTGATGCATCCGCCTCGGTGCCGATTGCATGCCGGACCCGAAATTTACGAAATGAAGCGGCCGCCCCACTGCGTTGTCCTCCGCTTCGTTTCGCGCAGTCCGGTATATGCGCCTGAGCCGATGTGAGACTGTCCGTTGTTGAATGCCGAGTCGGAAATCAGGCGTGGCCTCGGCGCGAGACTTTGCGCTGCGTCGTCACGCCCGAGGGTGCTTTGTCGCCTCGCGAGCCTCGGCACTCTTGTCGTTGGATGTGAGTCAGGCGGCCGGCAGTGTCACGGTATACACTCCGGCGCGCTTCGGCAGCAATCTCAACTCTCCTGTCCTGCTGAGTCGGTCGACTTCCAGGAAAACCTGATTCCAGGTGTACGAAGAACAGGCCTGCACCAGTTCTTCCATTTCGCAGACTCGTGAGCTCCGGACGGTTTCCAGGATCCGCCCCGTGATCTCCGATTTCGGTGCGCCGGAACCCCGAAGCGGAGAAGAAGGAGTGGTTCGAAGATGAAGACGAGGGTCCATGATCTCCTCCTTTTTGATTGGGATGTGAGAAAGCCAGAGGCGACAGTACGCTGATCCCTCGATGGCACAAACTGGGAAATGCCCTAGTTCTGAATGCCGTTCCTCGTGAAGCGCAGGGCGGCGGGAAGTACAAGAGTTGCGCGTTTCGAGTTGCAGTTTCGAGACCTGGAACACGAAACTCGAAACACGAAAGCGACGGCGCTTCACGAGATACGCTTTACGCTTCACGCATAACGGCTCTTCTGAGGGATTTGCCCAGTTGGCGGGTGGGATCGCCGCTCGTACAGTGTCCCGAAGTCGCGAGCGATTCATGACGCCCCCACGACAACGGACCGCCGAAAAGACGGAAACAGAATCGCAACAACGGCGCGCGGGTAATGCGGGCGATCTTGGAGATCACGCGCGTGTCCGCGTCGGTTGTGTTCTTTGCGGGTCCCGGAGCTCTCGCCTCGTCTGTTCGCCCCATGACATTGCCGACCAGCGATCCTGCCTCGAACGCTTCTATCGCCGGCGATGGCGCGAGCACAACGCCGCGGCGGTAACCGACCGCCTGAAATTCACACAGAACTACTCGACCGGTATCGCGGCCTGCACGGAATGCGGACTGCTGTATCGCTGTCCGCGCCCGCCGGCCGATGCGGTGGCCAAGGCCTACGCGAGCGAGCGCTACGACGGCGCCTATCTGTGGGATGAATTCGAGGCCCAACGAGCATGGGCCCACGCCAAGATTCCCCTGTTGGAAAAGCATTTATCGAACACAAGCGCGGGAAGAAAGCCTCGCGTCCTGGAAATCGGAAGCTTCGTCGGGGGATTTCTGGCCGAAGGGACCGCACAGGGATGGGAGATGGTCGGCATCGATCCCGGTCGCGACGTGACGGCGTTTTGCCGAGGGCAACAGTTGCCGGTGTTTCAAGGCACGATCGAAGAGGCGCCGCTGTCTCCGGCCCGCTTCGACGCCATCGTGATTTGGAACACGTTCGATCAACTGCCCGACCCGCATGCGCTGTTGAAGCGCTCGATGGTCGTGTTGCGCGACGGCGGCCTGCTCGTGATCCGCGTGCCCAACGGCGCCTGCTTCGATTGGGCCATGTCGTTACGGGCGACCGTGCCCGTCCGGCTGCGCCGTCTGTTGGATTCGGCTCTGGCCTGGAACAACCTGCTGACGTTTCCTTACCTGTACGGGTATTCGGCCGATCTGCTCTCCCGGCTGTGTGAGCCGTACGGCTTTCGTCTCCTTGACTGTCTCGCCGATGAGCTTGAGCCTGTACCGGCCGGACACCTGAAATGGTGGGCCGCCATGGAGGAGCGCGCGACCAAATGGCTCTGCAGGCTCGGTGCCGTCGCGTGGCGCAGCGGCCGCCGGTTTCGCACGGCGCCGTGGCTGGAACTGTATTTTGAACGGGCCTGCGTGGACGCCGAGGAGTCGTCGGCGAAAGTTCGTCTAGGGATTATCCCAGTGTACGCGCCCTTGACGTTCGAGGACACTGGCTCTGATTGCAGAATGATGATGCAATGGGATCGGGAAGGAGGCTTGCGATGAAGGCTCCGGCTCGGAAGATTCCCTCTCCGTTCTTGGTTCCAAAATTGTTCAGCGCCGGGACGCTGCGGCGCGCCGGGCTGCGACCGCAGCCGGCGCGTCCGGGACGAGGCGTCGACTCATGGTTGGTGCTTTGTCTCGCTCGCATGGCCGGTCACGGGGCCGGATACGACAAATAAGGGGCGGCGGCCCCCCTTCGTCCGGTTCTTGGGCAAATGTTCTGTACGGGTTTGCACCGGCGTGACGACCCGCATGTCGGTGATCGCGCCGCAGTTGACACAACGGAATCCATCGCAGGGCAAAGGACCGTAGAAATAGTCGAGCACTTTGAAACCTCCGCATCGCTCACAGCTCATGGCCGCGTCTCCTTCAATTAAGAGGTTCGTTGCCGGGGCGGTGTCGAATGCACAACGATTTTCCTTTCCGCATCGATCGGCTTCCGGCCCGCCGCTCTCGTCTCGCTGTGGAAAGCACAAAGATTGCCAGACCTCGGATCCTGCTCTATTCCCTGGAAAACACGGAGGAGCCGGAGGGGCATGCCGAGGAAAATGGATTACCGAAGGGACAAGTTGTCCCAAGAGGACCACGTAGGATGAAGGACGATCTTCGACCCCCGATCATCGACCGGCGAAGCCGGGTCATCGTCACGATCGTGCTGCTGCTCACGGTGACGGCGGCCACCTTTGCCGCCGATCGACTGTTGCCGCTGGGCGTCGCGGTCTGGGTGCTCTACCTGGTGCCCGTGATCCTCACCACCCAGTTGCTGCCGCAGTACACCGGCATCGCGCTGGGCATCGGCAGCGGCTTGCTGTTGTTGGGCCTCCTCGATAACAAGGACGGCATTTCGTACGAAGTCGCGGTGATCAATCGGCTGCTCGGATTCGTGGTATTGGTCTTCACAGGATTGTTTCTCTTGCAGCATCGCAAGATGGTGGAGGCGCTGCGGGAGAGCGAGGGCCGGTATCGGCTGCTGCTCGAACAGCATGCCAGGGCCCGTGCCGAGGCGGCGCTGCAGGAGGTGCAGGAACGGTTCAAGAGCATCTTTCACTCCTCGCACGATGCGATCGCCTACGCGACGTTCGAGGGCGCATTGCTGGAGGTGAACGATGCGTTCGTCCGCCTGTCGGGACAACCGCGCGAGCATCTGTTGAAGACAGAGCCCCCGGCCGCATTGTGGCGCTCCTTGTGCCTGCCTCCGGAACGGTTGCAAGAGCTTCGCGAGACGGGCAAGCCGTTGTCGTATGAGACCGAGTGCCGCCGAGACGATCAGCCGCCCGAATGGCTCAACGTGCAGGCGTTCGTCGTCCAAGGGACGGACGGAGCGAAGTCCGGTTTGGCGGTGGTGATTCGGAACATTACCGACCGCAAACAGGCCGAAGCGGACCTCCAGCGGACGAGCGAAGAATTGCGCGCCAAGAACGAGGCCCTCGCGCGCAGCAACGAAATGCTGCTGGCGGCGCAGCATGCCGCCGCGCGGGCCCAGCGCCTGTCGGCGATCGGCCAGTTCGCCGCAACCGTCGCGCACAAGATCGGCACGCCGTTGACCGCTCTCTCCGGGCATGTGCAACTGCTCATGGAGGATCTCTCTCTCCCGTCCAAGGTCAGGGGGCGATTGCAAACCGTGGAAGCGCAAATCGAACGGACGTCGCGGATCATTCAGGATCTGCTCCTGTACACGAGGCGCGCCCCTCCGGTGCGCAAGCACATCGAGATCAACGATTGTATCCGGGAATGTCTGGCGCTCTTCCGGACCGAATGCGATCGCCAGCATGTCGCTTGCATCGTCGAACTGGCCCCCGGGCTGCCTCCGGTGGACGCCGATCGCCAGCAATTGCAGGAAGCCGTCAACCATCTGATCGAAAACGCCCTTCAGGCCATGCCGACCGGCGGGTCGCTCTGTGTCCGTACCGCCGCGGCCGAGTCGCCGGCGCTCGGGCGAAGCCGGCATCAATCGAGCGGGGTCGCGATCGAAATCGCCGATACGGGGCACGGCATCAAACCGGATCATCTGGCGCAGATCTTTCAGCCGTTTTTCACGACCAAACAAGCGGGACGCGGCACGGGGTTGGGGCTCGCGATCGTACAGGAAACGGTACGCGCGCACGACGGTCGCGTGACCGTGGAAAGCGAACCGGGTAAAGGGACGAGCTTCCGCATCCACTTGCCGGCCGCCGAAGGGAAACCGTGATGGACGACCATGCCCGTGTCCTCGTCGTCGACGACGACGAAGAAACACTGACGCTCCTCCGGGAAATTCTCGCGAAGGAGGGGTACGAAGTGGATACCGCCGGCGACGGCAAGTCGGCGATGGATGTGATCGCCACCAGGCCGCCCGATCTCGTCATGTCCGACATCCATATGCCGGATCTGGACGGCATGGCGCTCCTCGCGGAATTGCGCGGCCGGCATCAGGACGTTCCGGTCATCCTCATGACGGCGTACGGGTCGCTGAAAACGGCCGTCGACGGGCTGCGCTCGGGCGCCTTCGATTATCTGAGCAAACCGTTCATCGTGGACGACATCCGCCTCGTCGTGCGGCGGGCGCTGGAGCACAAGAATCTGTCCCGGCAGAACCAGGCGCTGAAGGAGCAACTCCGGCACCGCTATCGCTTCGACAACCTGGTCGGCAGCAGTCCGGGCATCGTGTCCGTCTACAAGTCGATCGCGCGTGTGGCCAACACGGAGAGCACCGTCCTGCTCCAAGGAGAAAGCGGCACGGGAAAGGAGCTGATCGCGCGCGCCATCCATGCGAACAGCGCGAGGAGCGCCGGCCCGTTCGTCGCGGTGGACGGCGGCTCGCTGGCGGAAACGCTGCTGGAGTCCGAACTGTTCGGGCACGAGCGAGGGTCGTTTACCGGCGCCGTGGCGTCCAAGAAAGGCCTGCTGGAGAAGGCTCACCTCGGAACCTGTTTCCTGGACGAGGTCGCCGATCTGTCGCCGGTGCTGCAGGGGAAACTGTTGCGGGTGATCCAGGAACGGGAAATCCGGCGGGTCGGCAGTACCACGCCGATGGCGGTGGACGTGCGCATCATCGCCGCCTCGAAGAAAGATCTGGACCAGTTGGTCAAGGCCGGCACGTTTCGGGAAGATCTGTACTATCGTCTCAATGTGGTGACCATCAACATCCCGCCGCTGCGGGAACGGACGGAGGACATCCCGCTGCTCACCCAATACTTCATCCAAATGTACGGCGGGAAGAAATCGAATCCGGTCACCGGCATCTCGCCGGAAGCCATGGCGTTGCTCAACCGGTATTGGTGGCCGGGGAATATTCGCGAGCTCGAGCACGCGATCGAGCGGGCCGTGGCCCTGACGCCGCATCCGGTGATCTTCCCCGAAGACCTGCCGCAATCCATTCAAACTGCGACCGTCCAGGCGGCGGCACAGGCGCGGGGATGGGTCACGCTGGCGGAACTGGAAAAGGATCACATCCTCCGCGTGTTGGAAGCGCACAATCAGGACCTCGGCAGAGCCGCAGCGATCCTCGGCATCCATCGCAAGACGCTTCTCAGAAAACTGCGCTATTTCGGCTTTCCTTGTTGACGGACAGGTTGTCCACCCCCGGACAGGCCGTCCTTACTCTTACGTGAGACAGCCGAAGCCGCACCGTCGAAAATGGAGGGCCGCAGCACGCCGGTCCTCCGGTGTGACAGGTGCGGTCCTTGCTTCATTCTGTCGGGACACATCAGCAAGGAGGTTTCGACGTGGACGGGTATGGGAAGCGAGTCTTGGTGGTCGACGACGACGCGGACGTGCGCGCGGTCATCTGCGTCATTCTGAGCGAAGCCGGGTACAACGTCTACGAGGCCTGCGACGGATTGGACGCGCTCGAGGCCTTGAAAAAACGCCGGTACGATGCCGTGCTGAGCGACTATCACATGCCGAAGATGGACGGGTTGGAATTGCTCGATCTGGTGCAGGCCATGTGGCCTCAATTGCCGGTGATTCTGGCCTCCAGCGATGCGTTCCTTCGCGGCGGAGGCGGTGAAGGTCTGCTGGCCCCGGCTTACGCCTTGCTGGAAAAGCCGTTCGATCGGGCGGATCTTCTCCATCTCGTCCGGTCGGCCGTATGCGGACTGCCGAAGGCCGCCCTCTCCTCGAATCCTACGATGGCGTCATCGCCGCCCTACCAGGCGGTGGTCTGACATCTCCGACAATTTTTTCCGAACCGTGCGGGCCACGGACCGGCGACGATTCACCCATACACAGAGAGAGAGGGGCTGAAAGGACACCTGAGAGGCATGGAAGTCGATCGGACGTTTTCACAATGGTCTATCGGAAGCCCGCGAGTGAAATGGAGCGCCGTCTTTGCCGGGTGGGCCGTGGGTCTGGCCGTGCAGATGGTGCTCACGCTTCTTGGCCTCGGCGTCGGGGCTTGGGCGATCGATTTGCGCGACTCCAATCCGGCGCAGGGCATCCCGACCGGCGCCGGAATTTGGACCGGCCTCTCGATGCTGATTTCCGCGTTTATCGGAGGCTATGTCACGGCGCGACTCTCGGGGAATACGGATCGTGCCGACGGCATGTATCACGGCGTCGTGGTCTGGGGTGTGAACTGGCTGGTGTTTGCCTGGCTCACGACCACGGCGATGTCGACGATGATCGGCGGGGCGTTCTCGGTGTTCGGGACGACGCTTCAGACGTTGGGACAGGGCTTGTCGAGTGCGGCCTCCACGGCGGTATCGCGCATGTCCGGCAACCTCAACGTATCGACGGACGATCTCAGGAAAGAAGTGGAGTCCGTCCTCCGGGCAAGCGGGAAACCGGAGCTGCAGCCGGAGGAGGTCAAGAAAGATGCGGGCCGTGTGGCCGGGTCCGCCCAAGCCGGGCGGCCGCTCGATCAGGTGACGGATTCCGCGATGGCGGAGCTGCGCGAGAAACTGGCGGCCCTCGACCGCCAAGCGGCGATCAACATCATGGTGAATCGGTTCGGTATGTCGGATGCGCAGGCGCGTCAGGTCGTGCAGCAGACCATCGGGATTCTGGGTCCGATCCAAGAAACGGTTCAAAACGTCCAGCAGCAATCCGCCGCGATCGGGACTCAAGCGCTGGACCGGCTCGGCACCGCCGCCATGTGGTTGTCCATCGTCGCGTTGATTACGCTGGTCGTGTCGGTGATCGGCGGTCTCGCCGGTACGCCGGACGATTCCCTCGTCGAGGCGAGCACGAGGACGGAGTCTTACCGAACGGACATCCGACGCGCCGGATAAGATAAAGGGCTGCGAAAAATAGTTTCGGGTTGCGAGTCCGGGTTGCGCGAAACTCGAAACACGTAACCCGAAACTACATGACCTTTCCCGTTTCCGCGTCGACGCGGATGTTGCGGTTCTTGTTGAATACGTCGACCACTTCGACGTCGTAAAACACGCGATTGCCTTTGTGAATCAGTTCCGCTCTCACCGCTCGACCGGGAACTTGGGTCTCCGCGATCCGCGCGGCCTCCGGTAAGGTTACCGAGGCATGGCGCAGCAGATAGCTCTTCTCGCGATCGGTGTTCGCGCAGCCGCCCGCAATGAGGCACCACGCGAGCACCACGCTCCACCGCGGCACGACGGCTCGTCTCATCATTCCACCATCATGATCCGACCACCGGCAAGGTGTATCGCTGTTCGATCGCTTTCGTCACGTACCGCCGGCTCACGTCCGCGGACAGGCTCGATTCGCTCTCCACGTGACGGACGAGGGCCGCCAGGAACGGATCTTTAATCGCCGTCTCCATCCAGCGCGAGTAATCGTTGTTCCGCAAATGATACAGCCAGGTCGCATCGTCGACTCCGTCGGCCAACTGTCGGAACATGATCAAATTATGTGCCCGGAGGTTCAATTGCCCGGTAGGACCGCGGAAGTAGAAGCTGCGGTCCGGCGGCAGCTCTCCCTCCGCATATTTACGGCGATGTCGATGCCGTTCGGTCTTCGACGTCTGAATCCGAAACTTCTCCGGGCGCAACAATCGCTCCCGGACCCGCCAGGCCAGCGCTTCCCCGGCTTCCAACGTCGCCGGCTTGAACAATGGAAACGGAATGCCCACGCACTCGGCATACGCCTTCAGGGTATCGGCCGGCCGTTCACCGAGCGCGACGGCCAGATCCACCATGTGCAGCGCGACGGAAGAAACCTGTTCGGGGTGCACCGTCACGAAGACCATGCCGGCCAGGTCCGTACTGACTTCGGGGGCCGGCCGCCATGTCGACGGCATCAGGTGATGCGTTTCGTCGACCACGATCCGATGAGGACGGCCGGTTTTGGCCCGATATTCTTGGAGGCGTGGCAACAGCTCCAGAAAAAATGGAGGCCGATCCTGCAGCGGCAGCCCCACGAGGTTCACGACGATCTGCGCGTCCGGGTTCTCGACCGCGGTGAGGATTTCGGACAGCGTGGGTCCACGCTTCGCATTGCCGAACGCGATGGCGTTGTCGAACGACTCGTAGTCGCCTTCCGGATCGACGACGCAGACTTGGTACCCCCGCTCCGTCAGTTGCTCGAGGATCCCGTGCGCCAGCGTCGATTTGCCGCTTGCGGAGGATCCGGCGATCAGAAGATTATCGCCGGCCGGGGTGATGGAGACGGGAGCGCCGTGTGCCGTCGAGCCCAAGCTAATCCGATGCCGGTCCAAGCGCCGAGCGGCCTGCGCCAGATCGTCGGTCACCAATGAGGTCAAGACTTGTGCGACCCCGGCTCCATCGGCTTCGTCGGTGACCACATCGGCGGCCTCGCGTAGAGTGGAAATGGCATTGTTGACCGCAACGGATAACTCACTGCTCTGAAACAACGCATGGTCGTTTTCCGAATCCCCGATCCCCACGGTGTTGTGCGGAGAAAGCTGCAAGTCGTGCAGCGCGGCCTTCAGCCCGCTGGCCTTGGTCACGCCGGGAGGCAGCACCATGACGGACTCTCGGTTGAAAATCACGTGATGTTCCAGTCCGAGATCCCGGATGGCTTCGAGGACCGAGACTTCATGGGGCTTGACCGTTTCGATGATCGATTCACCGGTCTGCAAGGGCCTCACCGATTTTCGTTGCAACGCTTCCACGAGCCGGGACGGAACCGGATCGCCGAGCACGAGTCGCTCTCTGGTCGCCGGCCGATAGAGGACCGCTCCGTTTTCCGCGACGATCCGGCTCCACATTCGTTCGGCGGGAAGGATCGCGAGCAAATCTCTCAGGATTCGCCCGGTCACCAGAATCAATTTGCGTCCGGAGGCGGCACAGCGTTCCAGGGCATCAAGCGTGGCCGGTTGCACCACACCGTCGGTGGCCAATGTTCCATCATAATCGACCGCTACAGCCGCGAAGCGCATGATGATCGACGTGCCCTGTACAAACCTCTTCTCTGTTCCAGCGAATCTTCGCTCGGGAGCGGTTTCAGCCCTGATCGCCCCTATCCTTTATATACCTGATGGGATCTGAACGGGAATGAAGCGGGCGGCACGGCGGGGACATCGGAGCAGGTGTATGGCCGGCATCGACGTTACGCGTCTGCCGGCCAGAAGCGAAAGGCCATCGGTCAGGCGGCCAGCGGCCATGTCAACATCAGATCGTCGTAGACGTCATCGGCCCCCGCATCCCACGCGAGTTGGATGGCCAGCGCCCGGTCCCGGTTACTCGCGACGGAACCGCGCAACGTCACGATGCCGTCAGTCGCGGAGACCATGACATCCCTCAACGAGGGACGCCGGCTGAACCACTCCGTCAGGGTCTCAATCAAGATTTCGTCGTGATCGATCTCCCGCACGACATATCTTTCATCGACCAGTTGCAGCATGGCACCTCCTTGAAAAAACGAGTTTCGTGTTCCCTGTGCATCTCACCACAGCGTCCGGTCACGGGGAATTGGCGAAATCTCTAGCTCCGCGCCCGCCCGGACCCGGGGCCGGCCGACCGATTCCCGCGTCCCGCTGGGGAAGCCACCAGTCGGCCGTTCTCGTGCCCCCTGCTCAGCGAGTGGACGTTTGCTCCTCGTCCGCGTGGGCCGCACGGCGTTCGGTCGGCTCCTTGCCCGGTTCACGTCCCGACGCCCTGTCCGGATTCTGAATATTGATCGTGCCCGCGATATTTTGTTCTCCGCTCGGCAGGTCCGATTTCGCCCGCACGACGTACTTGATCTCGGCGGGACTCCGGAAACACACGCTCGCGGTTTCGTTGGGACCGAGGTTCGCGCTGTATTCGTTCTTGTTCGCTCCCATGAAGCTGCCGAAGTTCCGTTGGCAGGTGAACATTTCCATGACCGGAGCCAGGAAAATCACCCGCACATCTCCCTGGCGCTTATTGATCCACCGGATCTCATCGCCGGGATTGGCGTTGACCGTCGTGATGGACACGTCTTCACGAATGATGATGTCCTTGACCTCGCCGGTTCTGGTCACCGTCGGCATGGTGTCTCTCACCAGTGAATGCTGACAACCGGCAAGCACCACCAGCATGGCCCCCCAAATTACATGTCGTACGTTCATGGCCCCCTCCTTTGTCCCTTGTGTCCCTTGCATGGAAATGGTACCGCTCGTCGTCTACCGTCTTTGGTCCGACTTGACGCGTCTACGAACCGACACTGCAAAAGCTGCACCTCATTCGTGAATGCATAAAAGGCACGAACGCCGCTCTGCACCGCGCTTTCCCGCCGATCGTGGGAAGACATTGTGCTCGGCGTTCGGACAGATCATCCCCCACACACAGATCACGGTCTCTCGGAGGGAGACTCAGCGGGAAGAAATGGAGATGCGAGGAATCAGGAATCGAATAGTCCGCTTGCCTTTGCGTCTTCGTAGAGCTGCTCGGCTCGGTAGTCCCGCGCAGTCATCGAGGCGCCTTGGTCGCCTGATTCGGCGGATGAGGAGGAGGGAGACGTAGTGGATTGAATCTCATAGAAATCGAAGTACCAATCGTCGTCGAAATATCCGTCGTCGAAGTAGCCTCCGCTGTACGCGCCCGTCCCCTTGCTTTCTGCCGGGCCCGACTGCTGATCCACAGTCGCCGTCGCCGGAAGCGACAACATCGTCGCCAGCCAAACCGCTGCCAGAATCCATGCCGTGTGTCGTGACATGCCGGTCTCCTGTCTCCTTACTTCGCTTCGGCTTTCTCCATGGAAGGCCCGTTGCCAAGGTCTCCCTGCATCGGTTGCTTGCCGCTACCCGTCCGGTCCATGGCGGCTCGATCGGATTCCCGGGCTGCCGCGGACGGCAGCAGCGAGTTGACGTCGCGATCGATCTCGGCCCGCTTGCCGTCCACTGTAATGCGGCGGGCGAGGATCAGCGGCTTTCCGCTTACCAAAATCACAGGACCTTGGACCGTGATCGATCGTCCGGACTCCAGCGAAAACTGAGCGATGTCTTTCGGCGACCCGAGGTCGGCCAAGACTTGTCGTCCGTCATCGGTTTTCAAACGGACGACCATATGACGACGATCAATGCCCCGCAGGCGCAGCTCTTTCGATTGTTGAATCTGACCGGTCAGCGGCGCTTCGTTCGGCTGGATCGTTCGCCGATCGAGTTGCCGCCGATCCAAGCCGCGCTCGCGGACGACTTTCACGGTTTCTCCATTCACGCGCACTTGTTGTGCGAACAGCACCTTTCGATCGCTGATCCAGGCGAAGGGACCCATGGCGGCGATGCGGTCACCCGTCATCACCGGTGTCTCGCGATAATTGGAAGCCGGTCCCAAATCGACCACCATTCTCCGTCCCGCGTTGCCTGCAATGAGGGCGACCAGATGATCGCCCTCGGCACCGCGGAGCGCGACCCGCTTGACGCGTTTGACCGTCCCGTGTAGTTGCCTCCGGCCTTGTTGAGTGGAATTCGGCTGATCCCTGCCGACCTGCTGTTCCGCCTGAGGCGGCCCCGCTTGAGGTCGGCCCGGAAGGGTCGCTTCATCCGCCCCTACCGGAAACTCAACCAACAGGGCCGCCATACCGAACAATGCCGCCGCTGTCATGCTCGTCCGCATCCGTCCACCCCAAACTATTCTTCGATCTTCAGCTTACTGATGACCTGTTTGGCTCCGGCTTCGTACGCGTTGGCGACGACGTCGTCGATCTCTTCCTGGTGCGCGACCTTACCGCTCAACGTGACGACACCGTTCCGTACGGCGACATTCACCTTGTCGGGATCTACAGACGGACTCCATTCAAGATTGCTTTCGACATCCTTCTTCATCTGTTGGTCGCTCTTCTCGATATACTGACCCGTCTTCCCTCGCCGGTTTCCCGTCCGGTCGCTCCGCTGGCTTCGATCCTCGTCCGTATACCGATCATCGTGCCTGGCAAAGCGCTGATCCTCGCGGTACCGATCGGCCCGGCGTTTGTTAAACTCGTCTTCGTCGCGAGCCCATGGCGCGGACGCTCCGGGCGGCAGTTCCCGGTACGGATACCCTACATACTCGTACGAGTCGAAATACCATTTGTCGCCGTCTTGGATGTCGATATTCTCATACTCGTACACGTCGCTGTCCCGCAGGGGACGTCCCCAGATATAGCCTTTGCGAAAGGCGGCGTCTCGGGACACGTCGATCGCCTCTCCATCGTTGATCTGCACCGTGTCCGCCATGATCACCGGCGTCGTATTGATGCGTCTCGTGTTGCCCCATACGATGAGGTGATCGCCGGGCGACAGGTTGCGGACTTCCCGGCCGTCGCCGAGATCGATGACTTTGCCGTAGCCGTAATCGCGCGATCGCCTCGAACGGTCCGGATCGATGATGACGACGGTGTGTGATTTCTGGGCGCCGACTCCGTTGAGCGGTATCTGTTTCACGTCCCGGATACGGCCCGATAATTCGACCGGCACCCAGGATTTTTGTCGGTAATAATAGGAACCTCGGTCGGCCGCTCCCGCCTGAGCGGGTGATTGATCGAGCAGCAACGACACCAATCCGACCGCGACTACCAGGCTTGTTTTGACGAACAGTTGAGACATTGTCTGAAGCGTCATCGAGTTTCCTCCCGCCGTATCATTCCGCGGTGGTCAGCTTGCTGATCACCTGTTTGGCTCCTGCCTCATATGCGTTGTCGATTGCGCTCTGGATTTCGTCCTGGTCTTCGACCTTCCCGCTCAACGTGACGACGCCCCGACGGACGGTCACTTGCACCTTGTCCGCATCGACGAACGGACTCCAGGTCAATTCGCTCTCCACATCCCGCTTCAGTTGCTGATCGGACTTGGCCGCGTACCGGTCGTCTCCACGCGCATATCCTTCGTCGTCTCGCAGCCTCTCGGCCCGCCGTTTGTTGAACGCGCTTTCGTCGCGGGCCCAGGGAGCGGAGGCACCCGGCGGCAATTCCCGGTAGGGATAGCCGACATACTCATAGGAGTCGAAATACCACTTGTCCCCGTCGTCGATGTCGATGTTCTCGTACTCGTAGACATCGCGATCGCGAAGCGGACGACCCCAGATGTAGCCCTTCCTGAAGGCCGGATCGCGGGTGGCATCAATGGTGCGGTCGTCGTTGATCTGAAAGGAGTCCGCGAACACGACAGGCGTTTCGTTGATGTTCCGGATATTGCCCCACACCATGATATGGTCGCCGCGCGAAATCCGGCCGACGCGGCTGCGTTCCCCAAGGTCGATAGTCCTCTCGTATCCGTAATTCCGTCCCCGTCTGGAGGGATCGGGCGTAATTTTCACGACGATGTTCTGTCTTGCCGACGGCAGGCCGTTGACGGGCACCTGCTTCACGTCGGTGATGCGGCCCGACAACTCGACCGGAGCCCAGGGCTTCTGGTGGTAATAATACGATTCCCGGTCGGCCGCCCCGGCCAGCGCCTGGGTCGGAACCCAGGTCGCCGCCGGGATCGCGAGTACGCTGACTATGTACGCTGTCGCAATTTTGCTCTTCGACATCATCTACTCCTCACTGCTTCTTTTTGGCAGCCTCGTTCTCGAATTGGGGAGCCGGGCCCGGAGGGGCGCCTCGATCACCGAGATTTCCGGCTGCCCTGTCCTCGCCCTGAGCTCCGGCGGAGGGGACAGGCCGATTGGTGCCTCGCCCGTCTCCGGGGCCCACGAAGGGCTTGGATTCGGCCCGTTTTTGCTCGATCTCATCCATGTACATCGCCAAGTCGGGCGACATGTCCTTCACCTCGGTTCGATTCACCGGGGGAAGCAACTGTTCCTTGGTCATGTTGAGCATGAGCTTGTCGCCCTTCTGCTCGAACTGACTCCATCGCATGGGGCGCGCATACTTCGTGTCGGCGACGTGAAAAAAGACGTACTCAATGTTTTGCGTCTTTCCGTCCCGCATCATCTTAATAATCTTGCCCAGCTTTTCGCCCTTTGCGTTGGTCACGGGTTGATTGAGCCACTTGCTGTCCTTCACCTCTGTCAATGAGCCTTGACGAACCGGTGTGGTGGCGTATTCGTCGATAAGGCCCTGTTCGCCGCCGGATAGATCGGTGCGCATGTCGCTCGGAATTTTTTCGTTGGACGGCATACCGCCGCCCGCTATGGATGATGCGCTGGACGAATCCGCCTGGGCTGTCCCGGCGGCCAGAAAGCACGTGAATGCGGCCATGGTGATCATCAAAGTTGTGCGCTTCATGAAAACCCTCCTGTTATAGGACATTATAGGACATTCGTTGATCCAGCCACTCGAACACCATCGCTGAGACCGACTGCTCTATCCTCTCCGATGTTCCCATTCTCCGGCGTCCTCGTCGCCTGCGATGTACAACCCCAGGGACTGAAACATTCTCGTAAGGGCCTGTTTGAGAAGTTCCGTCGCGCCCGCTGAGTTTTGCGTCCGACCATGCTCGCCCGCAATGAACCGCTGTTCTATGTTTCCGGCGAATGGCGGCGCGACAGCCGGCGGCGATCCGCCTCCGGACAATACGGTCACGGGGAACGTCAAGATGATCGTTACCCCGGCCGCCAACACAATCTTTCCTGCCATCGTCGGCATCATCATCCTCCTCATTCGTCTGATCGTCCTCCGGATGAGAAGATGAAACGCCCATGCGTGAAGTGTTGTGCAAGTCATGGGCCGAGTCGGGCGCCGTTTGGGAAGCAATGCAACGCGGGAATTTTTCCCGGGCCTATTTGTGCCTTCTCGCCGTGCGCGTTGAGTTCCACCGACCTCTTCAGACAACTTGTCCTAATTCCTGGACAGAAGTTCCGCCGTCGATCGGCTCCATGCCGCGTCGCCGGCCAGCTCCCACGATCGCCCGCGAGCGTTACGGTGTGAGGCTGGGACGGCACTGTGCTTGCAAATTTCAACTCACTCAGCGCTTTGCGAACGAGAGACGTCACTCACGCGTGGAGAAAAAAAGGAATCGAATGCCATGACAACGGAAGGAATCGGAAGAAGGCGATGGGCCGTCGCGGAGGGATACATTCCTCCGGGGAGCACCGGTCCGGAGCCGCAGATGACGAGTCATGAAACGATCTGCCTGCTGAATGCCGGTTCGCGCGACGCGCATGTCGAGGTCACCGTGTTCTATGTCGACCGGGATCCGACCGGTCCCTATCGATTCGTGGTTCCCGCGCGGCGCACGAGACACGTTCGGTTCAATAATATGACCGACCCCGCGCCGATCCCGGCCGATACGGAGTTTTCCAGCGTCATCGAATCCGATGTGCCCATCGTGGTGCAACACACGAGATTGGATTCCCGTCAGGCGGAGAATGCGCTGTTGAGCACCATCGCATTCGCGGGCAACGAATGAATCATTCGCCGGCGCGCGCGACCCCACCGGGCTGGTCGTACAACCCTTCCGCATGGAACGAGCGGATCTGGATCGCGGGACTCGCTGTAGGAGGACTCGCCGTGTCCGGTTATCTGGCGCTGTATCAGTTGAAGGTGTTCGACCATGTGTGGGAACCGTGGTTCGGCTCCGGAAGCGAGCGAGTGCTGCACTCGTTTCTTTCACGGTTGTTGCCCATCCCGGACGCCGCGGTCGGCGCCGTCGCGTACGCCCTGGATGCGGTGACCGGCCTCATCGGCGGCCAAGACCGATGGCGGAGCATGCCCTGGATGGTGATCTTGTTCGGTGTGGCCGTGGGACCCCTCGGTCTGGTGAGTGTCTTGCTGGTCATCGCCCAACCGGTATGGCTGCATGCCTGGTGCACGTTGTGTCTCCTCTCCGCGGCGATCTCGCTCGCGATGATCGGGCCGGCCATGGACGAGGTGTTGGCGAGTTTGCAATTCCTCCGCCGTTGCTTTGAACGCGAAGAATCGTTGTGGACGGCATTCTGGCACGGCGCCGAGGACCCGCAGCGCCGGCACGAAGCACCGGCCGGATAGCCGACGTTGATATGATGTGGAATCAGGTGCTCGTCATTCTCATCGGCGTGTGGCTCACGGCCTCCCCTGACGTGATGGCCTACGTGGGGCCCGAGAGGCTGACCAATCATGTGACGGGCCCGCTGGTGGTCGGTGCGGCGACAATCGCGCTGTCTGAAAACACCAGGCCGGTCCGGTGGCTCAACGTCGCGCTCGGCATCTGGCTGATCGTCGCCCCCGTGGTGCTCCACTACGAGCCGTTGCACATCGGCGTGCGCAGCAGCGTGATCGGGCTGGCGATCATGGGGTTATCGTTGATCGGGGGGACGAGGCGGCAGCGACTCGGCGGCGGGTGGAGCAGCTTGTGGTCGAAGCCGGCAGGCGGAAAACCATGAACGAAAGACCGAGGACCGTATGACGCTCGTGTCGATCATCCTGGGCATCATCGTGGTGATCGTCGCGCTCTACGCATTTCGCGTGCTGAGTACGCCGTATCTCGACGCGTTTCGTTTCGCGTTTTACCTGTTCTTGGTGTTGCTGGCGCTCTCCGTCTGGTACGGCGCCATGGACCATCCCTATGACGGGTACGACCCGACGGTGGGAGCAAGGTGAGCGCGAGGCGCGTGAAGCGTATCTCGTGAAGCGTAGCGCGGCGGGAAGTACAAGAGTTGCGCATTTCGAGTTGCATGTTTCGAAACCCGGAACCCGAAACTCGAAACACGAAAGCCAACGGCGAAATCTAAAGGAACCATCTATGAAAAGCACCGAAGGTTTCAGCGATCGAAACGGCAAACCGGAAGTGGTCGTGGTCACCGGAGCCTCGGCGGGCGTCGGCAGAGCGATCGCCCGGGAATTCGGCTCGCACGGCGCCTCGGTCGTCCTCCTGGCAAGAGGCCGGGACGGCTTGGAAGGCGCTAAAGAAGACGTCGAGCGTCTGGGCGGACGTGCGCTTGCGATCCCGACCGATGTGTCGGACGACAAACAAGTCGAGGCCGCGGCCGAACGGGCGGAACAGGAATTCGGGCCGATCGATGTCTGGGTGAACGACGCCATGGTGTCCGTGCTGTCTCCGGCGCTGGACATGACGGCGGAGGAATACCGGCGCGTCACCGAAGTGACGTATCTCGGCTACGTCTTCGGCACCTTGACCGCCTTGCGTCGCATGGTGCCCCGCGACCACGGCGTGGTCGTGCAGATCGGTTCGGCGCTGGCCTACCGGGCGATTCCACTCCAATCCGCGTACTGCGGGGCGAAACACGCCATCCAAGGATTTACGGAGTCTTTGCGATCGGAACTGATTCACGACGGCAGCCGGGTCCGTTTGACGATCGTGCAGTTGCCGGCCGTCAATACACCTCAATTTTCGTGGATCAAGACGCGGATGCCGCGTCATCCGCAACCCGTGCCGCCGATCTACCAGCCGGAAGTCATCGCGAGGTCCGTGTATTGGGCCGCGCACCATGACCGGCGCGAATTCGCGGTGGGATATCCGACCGTGCAGGCCATTATGGGCGACAAATTCATTCCAGGGTTGCTGGACCATTATCTCGCACGGGTCGGCTACGAAGCGCAGCAGACGAACCAACCGATCGATCCGGACCGTCCGAACAATCTCTACGGTCCCTTGCCCGGGGACCATGGCGCGCGGGGCGAGTTCAGCGACCGCGCTCACGACTTCAGCGTTCAGGCTTGGGCGAACCGCTATCGCGGCTGGCTGGCCGTAGGAAGCGTCGGCCTCGTCGCCTGGTTGTGGGGACGGCAGCGGTCCAACGGTGGGAGGCTGAAGCGCCCACCCATTGTTCGGGACAGACAGCTGACCGGCCACCAGCGATAGTGCCGGAACAACGGAGGTGCAACATGCTGCGTTCACCGTCCACTCAATTTCTCGTCGCGGTCGCGCTCTTCATGGCCTCATTGTTCTGGTGGGTGACGGTCGCCGTGCGTCCGTCGGTACAGGCTCAAGACGCCAAGCGCTATTTTTACAAGATCGTCGACGTGCCGCCGGACAACGTCGCGATACAGTCCGTCCTCAACGAGTATGGCGCAGCCGGCTGGGAATTGGTGGTCATGAGCATGGGGGATATGACGAATCCTCGGCTGATCTTCAAGAAGTAAAGGGACTGGCTCCCGCACAGCGGGTGCCTGTCCCTGGTTCCCGGACGTGGACAACCACCATTCGGAATGGTGACAGTCCCGCCTCAGGGGTTCTCCCAGTTCCAGCCTGAGTCTACGAGAATGACAATATCGGAGAGTGATGACGAAGGGTCCTGCCATTGTGGCGCTCTCGATCCTGTTGACGGCGGCAGCCGGTGAGACGGGCGTTGCGGCCACTGATCCACCACGACCGGGAACAGGCCCCACATTTCCGAATCCGCAGCCCAGCCCGCGTCCTCCGGCGCCGGCTCCACCTTCGGGTCCCGTTCCTGTTCCGCCTCAGCCCAGTCCCCCCGCACCGGCGCCGCAGCCGCCTCCATGAACCGAGAAGGAAAATTTCGCGTTGCGCCGTCTCGCAACCCGTAACACGAAACTCGAAACAGGAGTGACAAGCAAGATAGAACGACGCGAAGAAGGAGGAAACGTCATGACCGCGATAATGTATGCCTGGTTGGTGGCCGCGACGCTGAGCGTCGTACCGATCGCGGATGCGGCGACCGCCGCTGAATCGGCCGAAGCACCGTTCCATGTCGTTTCAGGCACCTTATCGAAACTCGACCTCTCCAACGGCCGGGGTTTGCTGACGACCGATTTGGGGCGGCCGGTCTACTTCGATGTACCCAAGGCCTATCTGTTCGAAAACGTCACGGTCGGGGCTCGGATCGCGCTGCAGTTGGATGAGTACGGCCGGGCTGTGAAGGTCATGGATACGTCCATTCCCGATGTCATGCCTCCGCCGGGCGAACGGGAAAAGGACCGGTCGCTTGCCGCCGGCGGCGAGGAACCGGCCGACCGATAGCCGGGGGACTGACACCCTTCCCCGCGTATGCGCGTGGTGTCTATCCCGAACCGGGAAGTTTTGCGTGTTGAATTTTGAATGGTGAATTGTCGGAAAAGCGACAGGTCGCAATCCGACAACTAAAAACTCAAACTGAAAACTCAAAACTCCAAACTGACCACTCCCCGTCACGGAATTGGTACCGGCACCGTCGCGGACGACGGAACCAGTCCCCCTCAGATCGTGGCCGTCTTCCGTTTCTCCCTGTCGATCTTGACGGAGAGCCACCGGCTGATGCCGACGAGGATCAGAAGAATGACGACCGCGATCGCGACGAGCAGCACGACGCTGTCGAGGCCCGGGTGACGGATCGTTTCGGAGATCTGGCCGATGAACAGCGATATGGCTGCCAGACCCGGGAGCTCGCCGAGCACCGTGCCGATCAGAAAATCCTTCGTCCGGATATGCGATGCGCCGGCGACCGCATTGACGATGGAGAAGGGCGCGACCGGCAGCATGCGAATGGTCGCCACCGCGAGAATTCCTCTCGATGCCAGGGCGCGGCTCACGCGATAGACGCCCGAACCGGACAGCCGTTCCATCAGTCGGCGTCCGAGCAGCCGGCCGACGCCGAACGTCAGCATCGCGCTGGACGTCATGCCGATCAAAGCGTACACAAATCCCCACCAGGGCCCGAACGCCAATACGGTCACGGCGATGAGAATCATGACTGGCATGACGAGCAAGCCTCCCGCGAGAAATCCCCCCAACGTAATCAACGGAGCGGCCGGCCCTCTCCCGAACGTTTCGAGATAGGACGCCATGGCGGTCACGTCGATCCGTTCTTTCAACGGCGTCCATTGCCACAGGGCCGCCAGGAGAACCAGGACCAACAGACCCGTCATGCCCACGATCATCTGCCGGCGGGCCGAAGGGCGCCGCTCCTGCGGGACGAACTCGACGTCGTACGGCCGGCGGGGATCGATGAAGTGCTCGTCCGGGACAATGCCGTCGATATCGGCGGACAGCGTGCCGTCGAAACTGTCCAGCGATCGACCGTCTCCTCGTAATCGTTCGACCGTTCCGATCAGCGAGCCGTCCTTCGCGATTTCTTGCCGGACCGTTTCGGCCGGCACCGCGAGATGTTCGCCGAGCAACGCGTGGCGGAACGAGGCGATAGCCATCCGAACGGCTGGATCGTTGCCGGCTTCGAGGGCCAGGTCGCATTCGGTGTCGAATCCCATCGACCGGTTGCTCAAATTGGCCGAGCCGACTCGGACCAGACTGTCGTCGATGATGCAGACCTTGGCGTGCATGCTGATGCATTGACCGGGCGCGTGAGGGATTTTCGGATAGTACAAGCCTAGACGGCGGTAGCGGTCCGCGGAACGAAGTCCTTCCACGACGCGCCGCCGGAGCACGTCCATGGTGTGTTGTTCGAGCCAGCCGTCGCTGTTGGGATGCATGACCAGGACGATTTCCGGTCCATTCGGATCCCGAAGACGGGCGGCCAGGCGATCCGCGATCGTGCGCGACGTCAGGTATTGCGTTTCGATGTACACATGCCGGCGCGCCGCATCCAGGCTGTCCAAGAACAGCGTTTCCACTTCCGACACCGCAGGACGCCCCTCGAATGCCGGTGCGGTCCGTGCGATCGCGGCTCTGACGCCGGTGGCATCGGGCCGTACCGTCCGCGGCCAGGGCGTCTCATGGCGGGACGGGGCATCCGGGATCGACCGGCCGGTGGCTCTCTGCCAACGGTCTCGAGCCAACTGTCCCAAGGCCGCGGCCGCCGGTCCGTCGATCATGACTTGCACGTCATGGAACGGACGGCAGGGGCGATCGTTCGCCGGTAATCGCCGGGCCGGATGCGCCGGCTCGTGCATCGAGGTATCCCACCGGCAGGCCGCGAAATCCAGGCCGCCGACGAACGCAAGCGCGTCGTCGATCACCACCACCTTCTGATGATGAGACGCGCCCAGCGGATGAAATCCGTCTCTGACGAAGTGCAGTCGCCGGTGCGCCGCCAATTTGGACGGCAGCCACCACTCGCGCTCGGTCCAATAAATCATATGGAAGTCCCAGGTCAGGACGTAAATGTGGAGGCCCCGTCGCCGGATCAGCAACTCGTGAAGAAAAGGACCGAGCCGATCGGGGAACCCGTCCGGCTTCCGGTCGACCAACAACCGAATCCGGCTGTCGAAGTCCCACCCCAGGATCGTGATGGAATGCCGCGCCTTGATGGCGGCCTCGCGGAAGGCGTGAAAATACGAGTCGCCGTCGATGAGAAACGCGACGCGTTCAGTCCGTTCGATCCGCCAACAATTCCGTCCGGCCTCGAAGAAGGACACTGTGTGCGGCGTTCTACGGCAGGATGAAAGATCGCGGCGGCAAGGCGGCGGGCTGTCCTTCAACGTCGGCTCGTTCATCGAAAACGCCATCGCCCGTCGATTGGAGAATGCAAGGGGAATGCCCCTGGATCGCGAGTGAAAGGCCCGGACGTTGCCGCTCGGACCTCGGCGTTCCGTGCCGGCCTCTTTCCCGGACCAGGTGTCCTGAGTCAGACAGTTTGTCCCCCTCGAACGACGCGCGCGTGGCGCCATCGCCGACCATCCTGTGCCGGTCGAAGCGAATGGCGCTCCAGTGGCGACGTTGCTCGAGATGCCGTACGCGATCGTGACCGGTCTGCCTCTTGCACTTTCCCAGCCGCATTGTCTTTCGGCCCCGTGGAGTTCCGTTGATGGCGAAACGGGCATCCAAGAAAGCGGATAACAACGCCGCGCGGCCGAGGACCGCGGTGCAAATATTGAAAGCCGACCATAAGCAAGTCCGCAGGCTCTTCGACCGGTTTCGCAACGCGTCGCAAGACGAGAAGCGTGCGGTGGCCGCACGCTTGTTCGCCGAGCTGGAGCTCCATACCAAGCTGGAGGAAGAACTGATTTACCCCGCGCTCCGGGCGAAGTTGGATCGCGCGAGCTTCGAATCGCCGTCGCTGGGCAACGGACTGGATGTGAGCGAGAGCGAGGAACCGGTCGACCTGGACGAGGTCCCGATCAACGGCATGGAGCTGGAACCGGTCGACGAGCATGACGGGTCGGAAGAAGAGGCCGAGACGGAAGAGTTGATGAACGCCGCCTACGAGCATCATCAGACGATGGACGATTTGATGCAGCAGCTCCGGTCGCTGGACCCGGCGGGACCCGATTATTTGTTGGTGTTGAACGAGCTCGAAGAAACGTTTCTCGAGCACGCGACCGAGGAAGAAGAGGAAATCCTCCCGCTGGTGTCGGCCCAACTGGACGTGCAGGCGCTCGGAGCGGAGATGCAGCGGCGCAAGGACGATTTCGAATCGCAGGCGCCGCTCGCGGCGTGAGGCGAGGGACGGCCCGGTGAGGCAGGACCGAGCATGATGCAGCTATCCAGAACGCATCGGCTTCGAAGATTATCGTATGTGAGGCCGGCGGATCGGCGTCCGACTGAACAGAGAACGCTCGCTCTGGACATCGGGACGTCGTGGATCAGAGGACTCGTGCTCGACGAAGCAGGCTGGCCGGTCCGGCCTCCGCACAAACTGGCGTATGGCAGGACGCCGGCTCCGGCTATGCCGGAGCGGGTCGTTCAGGCGGTCGTGGCGTTGATCGCAGCGGTCGAACCGTTCCATCGCGTATCGGTCGGTTTCCCCGGCCGGTTGTGCGACGGCATCGTGGTGCAATCCCCCGAGATGGGATCGGCGTGGGCCGGATATCCGCTCGCTCACACGCTCGCCTGTCGGTTGCATTGCCCCGTGCGCGCGGCCAATGCCACGGATATCCAAGGCTGGGGAGCCATTTGCGGGAGCGGCGTCGAAATGATGATGACGCTCGGACCGCGTCTCCGAGCGTCGCTCTTCCTGGACGGCGTGCTGATTCCGGATATTCGCCTCGGGAACCATCGGTTGAACCGCGGGCACGGCGGGTCCACGCGGCTGTGGAGCCGGCGCGTCTTGAGGTTGGCCGCCAGACTGGAAACACGCTTCGGGTACGAGCGTCTGTATCTGGGCGGTCCTTATGCCGGGCACGTGCGGGCCACCGTGCTGCCTCCGAATGTCACCATCGTGGCCTCCCTGAATGCGCTGCTCGGCGGCATGGCGCTGTGGCAAGACCGCGAAGCATGGTAGGAGACGATGTTGTCTTTTGTTCCGCATCGATCAACCGCGACGAGACAGGGATGGGTCCGGGCGCGCCCCCGTTCGGATCGTTCCGTCATTGAGGATGAGAGTCGCCCACTCTCCATGATCATGACAGTCCCTCGCCGGGATCGCGGAGGACAAAAGGCAACCGAGGCAGAGGAGTTCACCTCCTCTGCCTCTTTTTCGGTCCCGTTCGAACCCGCCGCCTCAGGGGATGCCTTTCCCAACGGCCTGTTCCGATGATCGGATGGATTCTCTTTGGATTGTTCGTCGGAATTGTCGCGAAATTCCTCATGCCGGGCCGTGATCCGGGTGGAATGATCGCGACTATCCTGCTCGGGATCGCCGGGGGACTTGTCGGCGGGCTGCTGGGCCGGACGCTCGGATGGTATCGTGAAGGCGACCCAATCGGTTTTGTGATGGCCGTCATCGGCGCGATCATTCTGCTCTATGGATACCGGCTGCTGAAACCGTCCGCCTCATAGCGTCACTCAAGGCATCACACCATTATGGTGCGCGGCCCTCGTCCTTCCTTCTCATCCTGCGCTTCCGCATCGACGACTTGTCCCTCTGAAAGACAAATCTTCCGGACCGGTCGACCGTCGCGGCTCGCGGCAGGCCCGTCATTGCAGCAATGCTGCGTGGAACCTCGCTCCGTCACATGGTCTTTCTTTTGCAAGATGTCACCGCAGTTTCCATGACCGTCGTTTTCTTTTCCTTCAACCGGGGAGAGTCGTATGGACAATACAATCAATGACCGGAGGCCGGATGTCTTGCGGACGCTGTTGATCGGGCGGCGCACCCAACTGCAAAAAGAAATCGATTATTTGATCGCGCAACATCGGGACAACCATTCGGAAAGTCAGGTGCTGGACGTGGAAGACATGTCCCTGCGCGACGCCACCGGCGCGCAGCAGATCGCGCTGCTGGAAGCCCGAACGCAACAACGGATACAACTCGACGAAGCGCTCCGGCGGCTGGATGAAGGCACCTACGGGATTTGCGAGGATTGCGAGACGCCGATTTCGCCGGGCCGGCTGCGCGCGCTGCCCTTCGCGAGGCGCTGCGTCGCCTGTCAGGAACAGTTCGAGCTGTTCGAGACGATCATGAAACGCGAAGACCGGGAAGAAGTCTGAGAAGAGAACGACTCAAGGAGGACTCATGCCGAAGTCAAAGGCCGGCGAGAGAGAAGAGGACGAGATGGAGATGGATCGGGGCGACGAAGAGGAAGAATCAGTCGACGTCGTCGAGATGCTGAAATCGGACCATCGCAAGGTGCAGGAGCTCTTCACGCGTTTCGAAGACAGCGACAAACGGAGCCGCGCCTCGATCGCGTCGGAGGCCCTCACCGAGCTCGAAATCCACACGGCGATCGAGGAAGAACTGGTGTATCCCGCGATTCGAGAGGCCATCGATCAGGAGGAGCTGATCGATGAAGCCAGGGAAGAGCATCACGTCGCGACGCTGTTGATCAAGGAATTGCACAAGATGGACGTGGGAGACGAGGCGTATGCGACAAAGTTCAAGGTGCTGGGTGAACTCGTCGGCCATCATATTGAAGAAGAAGAGGGAGAAATCCTCCCCCAGGCGCAAGAAAGCGAATGGGACACGGAGGAGCTTGGCCGGCAGGTGATGAAACGCAAAGAGCAACTGATGCAGAAGCATCGGCACGGCGGCGCGAAGAAATCCTCGAGTCACAAGCGCCGGAGAGCCGCGTGACCGAAGTCTCGGTCATTTCGATTTTCCGGTCGAGGACGGGAGGCGGTGTCGCCGGCCGGGAAGAGGAAGTGAAGAGGAGGCCGATCCGCGCCGATCCCTTCCGATCGGCGCGGGGTCGGACAGCGTCGCGCCATACTCGCATCCGCCCGAGGATCTGTCGGGCGTCCGTTCCCGCCGACTAAGAGTTTCCGGCCTTGACATGGCTTTCCTCCGAACGTAGCGCCTGGTCTGAAGACACAGGGCAGGGGCACGGCCCGCTCACCAGCTCGCGGCGTTCACAAACATGACGCGCCTTATCCGTGCGCAAGCCTGAGGTGGCTTATTCGTCACCTCGCGGTCGCACCACCGTACCGGTTTACTGCACCATATTATGAGGTACAGATCTCCGCAACTCACGGGCCTCGCCTTCCGCCTCAGCCGCCGCCGCACGCAGATCTTCGGCCAACTGACGTTTCCGTTGGACCGCCGGATCGTTGGGACCCACATCTCGCATTAACAGGTCGGCTTCGAACTGGCGCCGGTCCGCCATCTCGCGGAGGGCATATGCCAGCGTCCGGTGGTCTCGCGCTTGGCTCGCCGTCTCTTGTTGAGTGGTCTGCTGGGCGATGCCCGACCCCGGCGCCTGCGCTTGGCGGTCCGTCGCACACCCGCCGGCCGTGAACAGGGCCAGGACGATCAGCGCTTGTCGTATCTTCATCATTGCACGCTCCCTGGTTTCGGAGTGGGGGGAACACAGTCCAATTCGACTCGGGCTCGCGCTCCGGCGTTCATTGATGCACCACTTTTTTCAACTCCCGCGACCTCGGTGCCGTCGCCTGGGTCGCTTCCAGACCGGCGTCCATACTGAGCCGGCCCGCTCCATGGACGCCGACATACAACAAGCCTCCCATGATGGACAGGTTCTTCAGGAAGTG
>DATFDJ010000101.1:0-4211 GCA_035252115.1 Nitrospira sp.
AGAGCGACAGCAGAAGAGCCGGGACCGCGAGGAGGGCGGCGACGAGAGCGAGGACGGCGACGGAGAAGACAACGAGAAAGAAATCGACCTTACGCCGGGTGCGCTGAGTCGCACCGACGACCCGGTGCGACTGTACCTCAAGGAGATGGGCAGTGTCGCACTGTTGAGCCGCGAGGGCGAAATCGAGATCGCCAAGCGGATCGAAGAAGGCAAGCGGGACATCGCGTTCGTCATCTACGGCATGCCGATGACGATCGAGTTCATCCTCTCCCTCCGCGAGCAGTTGAAGAACGGCAAGATCGACGTCCGCGAGATCGTCCCAATCGTCGAAACGGAGGAGGATTTCGAGGAGGAAGAAGTCGAGAAAGACTATGAAGAGCTGCGGGTGAAGACCCTGGAAGGCTTGAACTCGGTGCGGAAGGTCTCGACGTC
Organism: Nitrospira sp.; assembly: GCA_035252115.1. Lineage (GTDB taxonomy): Bacteria > Nitrospirota > Nitrospiria > Nitrospirales > Nitrospiraceae > Nitrospira_C. Next base: position 433 of record DATFDJ010000101.1, read on the forward strand.
CTTAAAAGGACTCTACGAAAAAGCCCGCCAGGCGGGGAAAGATCCGGCCAAACTCAAGAAGATCAAGAAGCAGATCGATGCCATCCGCGAGCAGGTCGTGGACAAGATGGAAGCGGTGAACCTGCACGGTGTGTTGAAGGACCGCATGGTGCAGCGCGTTCGTGAAATGGCGATCCAGATCCGCACCGCCGAGCGCGAAATTCAGAGTTGTCAACGCCGTTTGGGAGTCGGCGGCGAAGCCGGGGCGGAGCTTTTACGCAGACTCTGCCGCGAGAAACGGGATTTCCTCGCCGTCAAGCGGCGCTCCGGCGTTTCGGAGGAGACGCTTCAGGACATCAAGAAGGTGTATCAGGCGGCCAAGGCCAAGATCCGGCAATTGGAGGCGGAAGAAGCACTGGTGTCCGGAGAGGAAATCAAGGACGCCGTGAAGCACCTCGACGTCGCGGAAGAAAAGGTCAAACGAGGCAAGGCCGAGTTGGTCGAAGCGAATTTGCGGTTGGTCGTCAGCATCGCGAAGAAGTATACCAACCGGGGTCTTCAGTTTCTCGACCTGATTCAGGAAGGCAACATCGGCCTGATGAAGGCCGTGGACAAGTTCGAATACAAGCGCGGCTATAAATTCAGCACCTACGCCACGTGGTGGATTCGTCAGGCCATCACGCGCGCCATCGCGGATCAGGCGCGCACGATCCGCATCCCGGTGCACATGATCGAGACCATCAACAAATTGATCCGGACGTCCCGGCATTTGGTGCAAAAGCTCGGACGGGAGCCGACGCCCGAGGAAATCGCCGAGCGGATGGACTTGCCACTGGACAAGGTCCGGAAGATTTTGAAGATCGCACGCGAACCGATCTCGCTGGAAACGCCGATCGGAGAAGAGGAAGACAGCCACCTGGGCGATTTCATCGAGGACAAAAAGGCCATTTCGCCGCTGGAAGCCGCGATTCGATACGATTTGCAGCGACAGATCAACAGCGCGCTCGAAACATTGACGCCCCGTGAGGAAAAGGTGCTGCGCAAACGGTTCGGAATCGGCGAGGCGACGGATCATACGCTCGAAGAAGTCGGGCAGGATTTCGAGGTGACGAGGGAGCGCATCAGGCAGATTGAGGCCAAGGCGTTGCGTAAGTTGCGCCATCCGAGTCGGAGCAAGAAACTGCGGAGCTTCGTCGAAAGTCTGTAACGCTGCATGAATTGACTCCGCTCCCGCCGGAGCCTAAAATCGGAACGGCGCTTCCGACCACGGGTGGGGCCCATAGCTCAGGTGGTTAGAGCGGCTGACTCATAATCAGCTGGTCCTAGGTTCGAGTCCTAGTGGGCCCACCAAGGACCGGCGACACCGTTTCACCAACGATCGTCATCGAGATTCAGGAGTGCATTGAATCAGAACCTTTCCCCTCTCATCGAACTCCAGAAGCTGGACCTCCGGATCATGGAGGTCACCGAGCAGCGCAGGAAGATTCCCGATCGCTTGAGACAGGTCGAGGCTCCGCTGCGGGACGCGCGGCAACTGCTTCAGGACGCCAACGCGACGATGGACGCGCTGGTCAAGGAACGGCGCGCCCACGAGCGCGACGTCGAAGTGCAGGACGCGCACAATGACAAGATGCGCGCGCGCCTGTCCGAGATCAAGACCAACAAGGAGTATCAGGCCCATCTGTTCGAGTTGCAAATGGCCAACAAGAAGAAAGCCGAAATCGAAGACAAGGTGCTGGCCTGCATGGAAAAGATCGAACAACTCCAACAAACTCTCAAGGAGGCGCAAGAAAAGGTCAAGACGGTGGAGCAGAGCTTCACTCAGGAAAAGCAGGTGCTCGATGATCTCGACCGGAAGCTTGCCGGTGAATTGACCGAGCTCGAAAGCCGGCAGCGCGAAGGCGCGGCGCAGGTGGAGCGCGGCCTCTTGGAACGCTACACGAGGCTGAAAAACGCGAGAAAAGACCAAGCGCTCGCCGCGATCAAAGGCGGCATGTGCGCGGGATGCCGTCTGCAAATTCCCCCGCAACTGGTGGCGGAAGTAAAACGGTCACAAGACCTCCATACCTGTCCCTATTGCCACCGCATCCTATATTGGGAAGGTGAACCGGTATCGGATAATAAACCGGCCGAAACTGCCAAAGACTCGACGCTTGAAGTCGGCGAGTCGGTGTGACTAGGCAAGAACGTTGATTCAACTTCATCCTTACCCTCAGCCTCTCCTCACGTCGATCTCAACCTTAACCGTTCATTCCTCCCATCCTCATCAAAAGGTGGACTTTGGAAGGCGTTCGGTGAATAATTCACCATAACCAAGGAGTCCACTCGTGAAAAAAGCGCTGATTACCGGCATCACCGGTCAGGACGGCTCGTATCTCTCCGAGTTCCTTCTCGGAAAGGGATACGAAGTCTACGGCATCATCCGGCGGTCCAGTTCATTCAATACCGGCCGCATCGATCCTATTTACGAAGATCCGCATGTCCCTCAGCGCCGGCTGAATCTCGTCTACGGAGATTTGAACGATGCCAGCTCGCTGAACCGGATTCTGCGCACGGTCCGGCCGGATGAAATCTATAATCTCGGCGCGCAAAGCCATGTCCGGGTCAGCTTCGATATTCCGGAATATACCGGTGAGATTACAGGACTCGGGACGATACGGTTGCTTGAAGCTATTCGCGAATCCGGGCTCAAGCCCAGGTTCTATCAGGCCTCTTCCAGCGAAATGTTCGGGAAAGTACTCGAAGTGCCTCAAAAAGAGACGACGCCGTTCTATCCCCGCAGTCCGTACGGTGCCGCCAAAGTTTACAGCTATTGGATCACGGTGAACTATCGCGAGGCCTACAATCTGTTCGCGTGCAATGGGATCCTGTTCAACCACGAGTCGCCGCGACGGGGCGAAACGTTCGTGACCAGGAAAATCACCAAGGCGGCGGCGCGCATCAAGCTCGGTGTGCAACACGACTTGTATCTCGGCAATCTCGAGGCCAAGCGTGACTGGGGATTCGCCGGCGACTACGTCCAGGCCATGTGGATGATGCTGCAGGCGGAGAAGGCGGACGACTATGTGATCGCGACAGGCCAGACCCACACCGTGCGCGAGATGCTGGAATTGGCGTTCGATCGCCTTCAATTGAACTGGAAGAAACACGTGAAAATCGACGAGAAATATTACCGGCCCACCGAAGTGGACCTGCTGATCGGTGACGCCGGCAAGGCGAAGCGAGAGCTGGGGTGGGAGCCCAAAGTGAAGTTCGAAGAGTTGATTGCCATGATGGTCGACGCCGATCTTGCGGCAGAAAAAGAACGGTTGGATGGTATCAATCCGAGGCCGAAGGGGTGAAGGCGGATGTCATTTTGGGCCGATAAGCGCGTGGTGGTGACAGGCGGCGCCGGATTTCTTGGGTCGTTCGTCGTCGAGCAGCTTCGGGCGCGGGGATGTCAGCAGATTGTCGTGCCGCGGAGCAAGGATTACGATCTCGTCCAGATGGAGGCAATTCGTCGGCTCTATGCCGACACAAAGCCCGATATCGTGATTCATTTGGCGGCCCGTGTCGGGGGGATCGGTGCGAATCAAGCCAACCCGGGACGGTTCTTTTACGACAACCTGATGATGGGCACTCAACTGATCGAAGTCGGCCGCCAGCAGAGTCTCAAGAAGTTCGTCGCGCTGGGGACGATCTGCGCATATCCCAAGTTTGCGCCCATCCCGTTCAAGGAAGACGACATCTGGAACGGCTACCCCGAGGAAACGAACGCCCCGTACGGACTAGCCAAGAAAATGATGCTCGTCCAGTCGCAA
>DATFDJ010000102.1:0-20585 GCA_035252115.1 Nitrospira sp.
TTCTTCCAGGCAAGGCAACCCGATCGGCGGACCGAACGGTTGCTTGGACGGAGTCGAGTAGATCGGCCCGAGCACGACGTAATCCGCGCCCTCCGACTCCGCGCGGATGGCTTCGTCGAGTGAATGTGTCGAGACGCCGAGCAAACGAGCGGGGCCCAAGAGGCGACGGGACACGGACACCGGCAGACTGCTGCTCCGCAGATGCACGCCGACGTTTGGCATCGTCATCGCCACATCGATACGGTCATTGACGACGAGCTGACTGCCGTTCTTCTCGGTGAGCGTCCACACGTCATGCGCCAGGGACAACAGATCCCGTGAAGGCACATCTCGCTCGCGGAGTTGCACGGCGGGAGCACCGGCTTTCAACAGCAGCTTCAATACCGAGAGGAGCGGGCGGCCGTTCGTCTGTTGCCGGTCGGTGACGACGAGCAGTCGGGATTTAAGTTGCGGCATGGGGAAGTGACAGGTGACGAGTGACAGGTAACGGATAAAACACTTTCATGGAAGAGTGACACGTGACGAGTGACAGGTGACGGGTAAAATGGCTTGCAAACCAGAGAATGCTTGTTTTTTGAGACTCGTCACTCGTTACCCGTCACCTGTCACTGCCTTACAGCATGCCTTCGATCGGGCTGCTGGCCGTCGCATACAATTTTCGCGGAATGCGGCCGGCCTTGTAGGCCAGCCGGCCGGCATGCACGGCGTACTTCATCGCTTCGGCCATGGCGATCGGATCTTGCGCCCCGGCGATGGCCGTGTTCATGAGCACGGCATCGGCGCCGTATTCCATCGCCAAGGCGGCGTCGGAAGCGGTGCCCACTCCGGCATCGACGACGATCGGGACTTTCACGGTTTCCATGATGATTTTCAGGTTGTAGGGGTTGCGAATCCCGAGCCCGGACCCGATCGGCGCGGCGAGCGGCATGACGGCCGGGCAACCGATGTCTACCAATTTCTTCGCGACGATCGGATCGTCATTGGTATAGGGGAGGACGATGAAGCCCTCCTTGACCAAGATCTTGGCCGCTTCGATCAAACCGTTCGTGTCAGGGAAGAGCGTTTTCTCATCGCCGATGACCTCCAGCTTCACGAGATCGGAGACGCCGGCCGCGCGTGCCAGCCTGGCATAGCGGACGGCTTCCTCGGCGGTATAGCATCCCGCCGTGTTGGGGAGAATGGTGTAGTGCTTGGGATCGATGTAGTCCAGCAGGTTTTCCTTGGAGCGGTCGGTAATATTGACACGCCTCACCGCTACGGTGACCACGTCGGCTCCGGAGACTTCGATCGCGTGCTTCGTCTGTGCGAAGTCCTTGTACTTGCCGGTCCCGACCCAGAGCCGGGACTTGAATTCACGGCCGGCGATGATCAACCGATCCTCATGCATGGATGGCGCCCTCCTTGCCTCGGGCATTCGATGAGCCGCCGCCGATGAAGCTCAAAATCTCCACGCGATCCCCCTCTTGCAAGCAGCGGCGCGCGAATTCTTGTTTGTCCAGAATTTCAAGATTCAATTCGACGGCGACTCGATCCGTTGTAATGGCCAGCTCGTCCAGGAGGTCGGAGACCGTGGCACCGGTTCGACAGCCCCGAGGCTGGCCATTGACCTGAATCTGTATCGCCTCGCTCATTGCCTCATCGTAGGGAACCGCAATTCCGGTTGTCAACAAAGCGGCTAGAAGTTGGCGCTCTTGCCGGAGCGGCGTGCGAACGGCACAATACCGCCCATGCCGGCCCCTCTCAACAACCAGCAGCTCGCGGTGGTGTTTCGATCGATGGCGGATCTGTTGGCCAGCCAACGGGCCAACCCCTATCGGGTTAGGGCCTACCGGCGGGCAGCCGACTCTCTTCTGGCCTTGGACGAAGATATCGCCGACGTCGCCCGGCGACAAGCCCTGGAAGAGATCGACGGGATCGGTCGAGAGCTGTCCGATAAGATCGAAGAGTTTTTGCGGACGGGAACCATCCGAGCTTACGAAGAGCTGAAGAGTCCGCTTCCCGACGAAGTCAAGTCTTGGTCGCAGCTTCCGGGATTGTCGGACTCTCTCGTCACGTATCTCTATGCGCGCTTAAGCATTCGAACCTTGGAGGATCTCGAGCGGCTCGTCCGCTCCCATATGCTGCGGACGGTTCCCGGCTTCTCAGGCTCGGACGAGCAGCTCTTGGACGCCATCGCGCGACTGCGACAGCGGAAAATCAGGACGGACGAAGCTCCTTAAAGATCTTCCACGTTTTGAGCATCTCCACGGCCTTCTGCAGTTGTACGTCCTGTTCGAGCGACGGATCGCCGGAGGCATCGACGGGCGGAGCGGCGGGGGCGCTGCCGTTCTTCGGGGCGGCCTCTTCGTGTCCCCGACCGCCGGCGGACGACTGTTCCTTCCCGGGAGGCGCGGCCATCGACGGCTTCTGGCCCTTGGCGTCCGCCTCCTTGTCGCCCGGCTTGGTCTCCGCCTTGGCCACGGTGACCGGCTGCTGAGGCTTCACGACGATGTCCGGCGTGATGCCGGTGGATTGAATCGATCGGCCTTTCGGCGTGTAATACTTCGCGGTCGTCAAGCGCAGTCCAGATCCGTCTCCCAAGGGAAGGATCGTTTGAACCGATCCCTTGCCGAACGACGTCGTACCCACAATGACCGCGCGGCCGTAATCTTGAAGAGCGCCGGCGACGATTTCGGATGCGCTGGCGGAGCCTTCGTTGACCAGCACGATCATCGGCGCGTCGTCCATCTGATCTTTGCCCTTCGCAAACCATTCGTCCTTTTTGCTTTCCCGTCCCTTCGTATAGACGACGAGCTTCCCATTCGGAAGGAACTGTTCCGACACTTCGACGGCGGCCGTCAGCAGCCCGCCCGGATTGTTGCGCAGGTCGAGAATCGTGGATTGGAGCTTCTGCTCCTTGAATTGCTTGAGCACCCGACTGAGATCGCGGCCGGTCGCCTCTTGAAACTGCGTCAGCCGGATGTAGCCGATGTTGTCCATCACCTTCGATTTCACGCTTTCGATCTTGATCGTGTCCCGCACCAGGGTGAATTGGAGGGGATCCGTGGTGCCGTCGCGCTGGATCGTCAAGTTCACCTTCGTTCCCTTCGGTCCGCGCATCTTTTGAACGGCATCCATCAACGTCAGGTCCTTGGTCGTCTCCTCGTTGACTTTAATGATGTAGTCGCCCGCCTTGATCCCGGCCCGATACGCAGGGGTGCCTTCGATGGGCGCGATGACGGCAAGACGGTTCTCCTTCACCCCGATTTGGATGCCGACGCCGCCGAATTCCCCCTTCGTTTCGACTTGCATCTCCTTATACATCTCCGGCGTCATGTAGGCGGAATGCGGGTCCAGCGTGGATAACATCCCGCGGATTGCGCCTTGGACGAGATCCTTGACTTTCGTCTCATCGACATAGTTTTTCTGGACCTGCGTCAGGACTTCGGAGAAGGTCTTCAACTCCTCATAGGTTTCCGTGGCATGACCGGTGCGTTCCCAGCCCTTGCCGATCACCACGCCGAACACCAGGGCCAGCGCCACCACCGGGCCCACCATCCAGAATCGCCGCCGCGGGTACTGTTCCATAAGCCTCAGTCCTTTCCTAACGTCTTGCCAGCCATTGAAGAGGATCGACCGGCTCCGCCCCTTCGCGCAATTCGAAGTATAAAGTATTCTCGCCCGTCATGCCCGTATCGCCGGTCTCGCCGATGGCCTGATTGGCCGCCACCTTCGCACCCGCCGTCGTGAGAATTTTGGATGCATGGGCATAGAGCGAAAAGAATCCATTGGCATGATCCAGGATTATAACGAGTCCGTAGCCTTTCAACCAGTCCGCGTAGACCACCGTCCCGGGCATGACGGCGTGGATGAGACTGCCTTCCACGGTCCGAATCTCGATGCCTTTGCGTTGGACATAGGTATTGAAGGTCGGGTGCTTCTGCCGCCCGAAATACGAAATGACGTTGCCGTCCGCGGGCCACGGCAAACTGCCCTTGGCGCCTCGCGGGAGGAGGCCGCCCGTCGGCGGTCTGGCCGCGGCCGCCGCGGCCCGCCGGCGCTGCTCGAGCTCGCGGAGCAAGCTGTCGATCCGGGAAGCCGACCGCTCCAATTCCTGAAGCGCCCGCTCGGACGATTCTTTCTCCTGCGTGATCCTCGTCAGATAGACCTTCTTCTCCCGCTTGACCGATTGGATCTCTTTCAACTGCCGCTCCGTACTGTGCTTGTACGCCAGCATCCCGACACGCGCGGCTTCGCGCTGCCGCTCCGCCTCCTTCATCCGGTCGACGTCGGTGCGGAACGATTCGAGCAATTCGTAGTCCCGCTCGGACACCGCCGACAGATACTGAAGGCGGCGCTGGAAGTCTCCATACGAATCGGACGCCAGGAGCGTCTTCCAGTATCCGAAACGCCCTTCCATATATTGGACCCGCAATCGGGCGAGGATGGCATCTTGCCGCTGGTGGATGCTGTCCTGCAATTTGTCGATCTGGACGTTGATCGTCTGGATCTCCTGATCTTTTTTCCGAAGCTTTCGGCTGATGTCCTGGTGGGATTGCCGGACATGGACCAGACGCTCGTCGAGCGTCTGCAGATTTTGAAGCAGGGAATCGCGCTTCTTTCCCGCTTCGTCCGCCTGCCTCCGCTTTTCTTCGATTTGATCCTTGAGCTGCTCCAACGCCTTTCGTTCTTTATCGATCTTGTCTCCGATCGCATCGGCCCATGCGCCGGACGGCATCACAAGGCAGAGCCAGACCCAACTCAGCAATCCAAGGCCTCTTCCGATCCCTCCCCTTATAATGGTGAGGACTCTCATGCCCGGGCCTCGTCGAACCGCCTCAGCGACACGAAACTGCCTGCGCAGCCGAGCGCCATCCCGACCAGGACCAAGGTCGCGCACAGCGACAACGGGAAGAACGCGATGAGATTGTCGAGACCGCTGAGCCGGCCCGTCGTACGGACCTGCTGGCGGAACAACTCGTACAGAAACTTCAACATGAACAGCGACAGCCCGCTGCCCAGTCCACCGAGCACGGCACCTTCGAGCAGGTAGGGAATGCGGATGAACCCGGTCGTGGCGCCGATGAGCCGCAGGATGGCGATCTCGTCCCGCCTGGCAAACAGCGTGAGCCTGATGGTGTTGGCAATGATCGTCACGGCCGCCGTGGAGAGAATCATGCCGATTCCGATCGCCACCAGTTCAATGGAACGAATCACCGTGGCCAGTGCATCGATCCAATCCTGATTGTAGTCCACTTTGGCCACGCCGGGGAGGCGCTCGACGCGTTCCGACCAGCGCTTCACCGCGTCCGGCGATCGGAACGATGGGCCGAGCGTGACAACGAAGGACGCCGGCAGCGGATTTTGGCCCAGGCCCTCGAGCAGATGCGACTCCGAGGGGAATTGCGCCTTGAATTCGCCCAACGCCTGCTCCTTCGAGATGAAATAGATCGCCGCCACCGCCCGGTCCGCCCGCAACTGCTGCTCGATCCCGGCCAAGACATCCGGCGCGGCATGATCGTCGAGATACACCATGATTTTGATGTCTTCCTGCAACCAGCCCGCCGCGGCGCGCAAGTTGACGTAAAGCAGGAGAAAGATTCCGACGCAGGCCAGCGTGAAGGCCGTCGTCAGAATCGCCACCATCGTCGTCGTCCGATTCGTCCGGAGATTCGTCCAGGCTTCCCGCAAGAGATAAAAGATCGTTCTCACGCCGGCACCCGCTGTCCGGAGGCCACAGATCCCTGTTGAAGCGCGATGACCCGGCGATTGACTTGTTTCATGACGAGCGGATCGTGCGTGGCGACGACCACCGTCGTTCCGCGGGCATTGATGAGCTTGAACAGTTCGATGATTTCTCCCGTGAGGCCGGGATCCAGGTTGCCGGTCGGTTCGTCGGCCAGCAGCACGACGGGCCCGTTGACGATCGCGCGGGCGATACAGACCCGTTGTTGCTCGCCCGTCGACAGGCCGACGGGCAACTGATCGCGCTTGTGTTCGACGCCGACGGCGCGGAGCGCCTCCGTCACTTTGCGCCGGATGTCGGCGGGCGATGCGCCTTGCACGAGCAGGGGCAGGGCCACATTGTCGAACACGGTTTTTTTGGGCAGAAGCCGGAAGTCTTGAAACACCGTGCCCACCTTCCGCCGCAAGTAGGGCACCTCGGATCTCTTCAGACCGGTGACGTTTTTCCCGTGCACGAAAATCTGTCCCTCATCCGGCCGTTCCGCGCCGATCAACATCCGCAGCAACGTCGATTTTCCCGCTCCGCTCGCTCCCATCAGAAGGACGAACTCGCCTTTTTCGATCTCCAGCGTCACGTCGGCGAGCGCAGGCCTCCGATCGTAGTGTTTGGTGACATGGATCAACTGGATCATCGCGGCTACCAGCGCAAATCGTCCCCTGAGACTTCGAACGCGTTTCGGATATGTTCGATCCGCAGACCGCCGCCTGCTTCGTCCGCCTGCAGCAGAACTACGTCGAATCGGCAGGCGCGGTGAGTCAGGTGATGGCGCGCCAAATAATGCGCCGCCAAACGAATCAATTTGTTCTGCTTCCGGCCGTCGACCGCATACACGGCGCCTCCGAACTCTCGCGTACGGCGCGCTTTCACTTCGACGAATACGAGCACGTCTTTATCTTCCGCCACGAGATCCAGCTCTCCGAGGGAAGAACGGACATTTCGCGCGACGATCCGGTAGCCTTGACGGCGCAGATACGCTTCGGCAGCCGCTTCTCCTTCTTGCCCGACGAGCCGTCGGAGGTCAAGAATTCTCACCCAACCACTCGCTGTCCTGAGGAAAGAGCGGCGCCGGAGGAACTTCGGTATCGCCCAGGACGTGTGCCACCGGCGCGAAGGTCCGTCGATGAATGGCGCAGGGACCATGCCGCGAGAGACGTTGGACATGTTCCTCCGTCCCATAGCCTTTGTGCGATCCGAAATTGTACTCCGGATACACGCGGTGATAGTCGACCATCAGCCGGTCTCGCGTCACCTTCGCGACGATCGAGGCGGCCGCGATCGAGATGCAGAGGGCGTCCCCCTTGATGATGGGGCGGGCCGGCACTCCGCATGCGGGAAGCGCAACGGCATCGATGAGCAGGCAGTCGGGCGCAGGCGAGAGCGAGGCGATGGCGCGTTGCATCGCGAGGCGAGTGGCTTCCAGGATATTCAACCGATCGATTTCCTCGTGCGAGGCGGAACCGACCCCGACGGCGATCGCCCGTCGTTTGATGACGACGAAGACATCTTCCCGCTCGGACTCGGACAGTTGCTTGGAATCGTCGACGCCGTCGATCCGGCACCGGCAGGGTAAGATCACGGCCGCGGCAACGACGGGACCGGCCAGCGGTCCGCGTCCCGCTTCATCGAGGCCTGCGATCCGACGATAGCCGCATCGCCTGGCCTCCCGTTCGAATTCGTCGGTCGGTCCCACGAAGTTGCCTACACGCGACAGGGCAAACGGCTCTCGTGGTTGTCGAAAACAGAAATGATTTACGCTTGTACGGGCGACGCGGCTTCGGCCGGCGTCTCCGCCGATTCGGCAGCACGGACGGCGGCGGATTGTGCCTTGCCGTCTCCCACGAACTCCCGGTCTTCGACCCTGGAAAACTTCCCCTTCTTTCCACGCAGATAGTAGAGCTTAGCGCGTCGGACCTTCCCCTGGCGCACCACGTCGACCCGCGTCACGACCGGCGAGTGCAATGGAAAAATGCGCTCCACGCCAACCCCATACGACACTTTGCGCACGGTAAAGGTCTCCGTGTTCAACGTCCCCTTTCGCGCAATCACCGCCCCCTCGTACACCTGGATGCGCTCTTTCTCGCCTTCGACGACCTTGACATGCACGCGGACCGTGTCTCCGATTTCGAATCGGGGAACGGATTTCTTCGTGAATGATCGTTGAATTCTCTCTAACTGATTCATGACTCAGCCCTCCTCCCCACAGCGAACCCGCATATCGGACACGCCTTCCCGAATAATGTCGTCCAGCAACCGCTGATCTTCTCCATTGAGCACGCGATCCCGCAACAGATCCGGCCGGCGTCGGTAGGTGGCGCGCAGCGCTTCCTTGCGACGCCAGAGACGGATCGCTTCATGGTGGCCCGAGAGCAACACCTCCGGTACCCCCATGCCGTTCACCTCGGCGGGCCTGGTGTAATGCGGGTATTCCAACAACGAATCGGCAAACGACTCTTCCACTATCGATTCCGGATCACCCAGCACACCGGGCACGAGTCGTGCTGCCGCGTCGATGAGCACGAGCGCCGCCAACTCGCCTCCCGTCAGCACGTAATCTCCGATCGAGATTTCTTCCGGCCGCAAGGCCAACCGGACCCGTTCATCGACGCCCTCATAGTGACCGCACAACATCACCAATCGCCTGTCCTCTGCCGCGAGATCTTTTGCGTACTCATGGGTGAACGGACGGCCCTGGGGCGAGGGAAAGAGGAGTCGGATGTGCTCGCCTCGTTGTTCCGCTTCCATGGTGACCTGCTCGATGGCCCGTAGGATCGGCTCGGCCTTCATCACCATCCCGGCTCCACCGCCATAGGGCACGTCGTCGGCGACCTTGTGTTTGTCCAGCGCATAATCCCGGATGTTGTGCACCACGACTTCAAGCAATCCCTTTTCCTGAGCCCGCTTCAGCATGCTCGAGCCCACGATGGGGGCGATCATTTCCGGAAATAGTGTAACGACACTACAGCGCATCGCGGTCCTCGATCAGTCCTTCGACGCCACGCACGACCATGCGGCGCCCGGACATGTCCACGGATTTCACAAACTCCTTCACGGCAGGAACGAGCCATTCGCGCGTCCCGCGTTTGACGACAAGGACGTCATGCCCGGGCAACTGCCACGTCGTCTCGACGTCGCCCAGTTCAGTCCCTTGTTCATCGAACACCGTCATCCCGACCAGGTCGCATTCATAAAACACATCCGGAGACCGGGGAAGATTGCCCTGGTGCGGGATTTGGATGAACCCGCCGCGCAACATGCCGGCCTCTTCGGGGGTTGTGATTCCGGCAAACTGGACGATGTAATCCGCGCCGGCCCGTCGCACTCGCGTCACGACATTCTCACTCGCTTGCCCCGACGTTTTGAGCACGCTGACGGGCCCCAGACTGTCGAACCGACCCGGCACATCGCTCAATGACCGAACTTTGACTTCTCCCTTCACCCCGAAGGGCCGCTCGATCTTCCCGATGGTGACACGATCGTCATGAGCCACAGCCACGGACTACGCTCCCTGTTTCTTGGACGCCTTTTCCGTCTCGAACTGCTTCCAGAGTCCCGAGCGGCGCAGCAGTGTCTTCACGGTCACCGTCGGCTGAGCGCCCTGTCGCAACCAGGTCAACACTCGCTCCTGTTTCAATTCGGGCAATCCCGCCTGCTTGAGCGGATCGAAGATGCCGAGAATTTCCAGGAATCGCCCGTCGCGCGGCATACGCGAGTCCGCCGCGACGACTCGGTAGAGCGGTCGTTTGTGTCGTCCTGTCCTCGTCAATCTCAAATGAACGGCCACTGCATCCTCCTTGATGATTGAGCTCACAGCGATCAGCTCTCAGCTGTCAGCTCTTGATGTAGAATTCGATTCTATAGCTGAAAGCCGAAGGCTGACAGCTGAATGCTCCGGAATCACATCGACCGCAACAACTGCGCGAGTTGCCGGCGGCCACCGGCACCGGTCATCGCTTTGGCGATTTTACGGGCGGACAAGAACTGCTTGATGAGACGATTGACTTCCACTACGCTGGTGCCGCTGCCCCGTGCAATCCGCTTTTTCCTGTTGCCGTTGATGATCGTATGGTCACGGCGTTCCCGGAGCGTCATGGAATCGATGATCGCCGCCACGCGTTTCATTTCGCGTTCAGGGACCTGTCCTTCGACGGCTCCCTTTAATTTCTGACCACCCGGCAACATGTCCAGAATCTGATCGAACGAGCCCAATTTGTTCACTTGTCCCAGTTGAGCTCGGAAATCTTCCAACGTGAACGTATTGCCGGCGAGCCGCTTCTGGGCTTCTTCGGCCTGCTCGCGCGTGAACGTTTCCTGCGCCTTTTCAATCAGCGAGAGGACATCCCCCATGCCGAGGATACGGGACGCCATCCGGTCCGGATGGAACAGTTCGAGCGCATCGAGTTTTTCCCCCACGCCGAGAAACTTGATCGGCTTGCCCGTGACCGCACGAATCGACAGCACGGCTCCGCCGCGCGCATCGCCCTCCACTTTCGTGAGAATGACGCCGGTCAGCCCCACCCGCTGATCGAATTGACCGGCCATGGTGACGGCGTCTTGACCGGTCATGGCGTCGGCGACCAGCAGCACTTCGTGCGGGTGAACGGCCGATTTGACGGCGGCCAATTCACCCATGAGTTCATCATCGATATGGAGGCGCCCCCCTGTGTCGAGCACGACGAGGTCGAATCCCTGATTGCGGCCCCGCTCGACGCCCGCCCGGCAGATGCGCACGACGTCCTGTTGCGTCGCGCCGGACTGATCCAGTCGATGGACCTCGATTCCCAGATCTCTGCCGACGCTCGCCAATTGATCGCCGGCCGCAGGACGCCGCGGGTCGGCCGCCACCAGCAAGACCCGCTTGCCTTGATTCTTGAAGAGTTTCCCGAGCTTGCCGCACGTCGTCGTTTTTCCCGCCCCTTGAAGACCGACCATCATCACGACGGTCGGAGGGTTTGGCGCGAGAGCCACTCCGGCTTTCTCGCCGCCCATCATCGTGCGCAACTCGTCCCAGACGACCTTGACGACTTGATGGCCCGGAGTCAGACTTTGCAGGACTTCTTGTCCGACGGCCTTTTCGCGCACCCGCTCGACAAAGTCCTTGACGATCTTGAAATTCACGTCCGCCTCGAGCAGGGCGAGACGCACTTCCTTCAACGCTTCCGCGATGTTCTGCTCCGTCAGCACACCGGTGCCGCGGAGTTTTTTCAAAATCGTTTCGAATTTCTCGCTGAGTGCGTCCAACATGTCGGCCACAAAGAAAAAGGCAATCGAAGCTTGAGGTCCAGATCTCCGATCGCCTCGAAAAATTTAGCAAAAGAGCAGCGGGCAGTCTAAAGGACGACCCGAATGAAGTCAAGGGAGTCAGAGCAGCATTTTATTGACATGCCGAGGACCTTTCGATATGGTCCACCTCGGGATTCATCATGGCTGTTCAACGGGTTATGAGGTCCTCTCGTGAGAAAGTCTCCACTGGTCCTGTTGATGTTCCTGCTCATCGGCGGATTGCTGGGCGGGATCCTCGGAGAAATTCTACAATTGATGGCTCCGAAGGGCACCATTCAGGCTTTTTTTACGACAAACGCCACTCCCGGTATTAGCCCTCCCCTCACCATCGATCTGATTCTCCTCAAGATCACCCTGGGGTTCAGTTTCAAGATCAGCCTGCTCAGCATTCTCGGTATGCTGCTCGGCATCTATTTTTACAAAAACGTCTGACCGGCGATTGCGCGACGGTCCACGCCCGTTGTGGAAGAAGTCTTCCCCGCCGCTAACTTCCGGATTTTAATTCCAGTTCCTTGAGCTTCAATGACCGGATTCGATTCCGTAATGCCGCCGCCCGTTCGAACTCCAAGAGCTTCGCCGCCTCTTTCATCTCGCGCTCCAGCCGTTGAATCAACGGTTCGAATGCTTCCTCCGTTTCGTACGAGACCCGCGACTCCGCCGCAAGCTCCAATTGTTCCTCCTCTGCGTCCGCCGTCGCATAATCGAGGACGGGGATATCCTTGGTAATGCTGGTCGGCACGATCCCGTGCGCCGCATTGTACTCCGCCTGGATTTTCCGCCGGCGGGACGTTTCCTCGATGGCGGATTTCATCGAATCCGTGACGACGTCGCCGTAGAGAATCACACGGCCTCGCACATTGCGGGCGGCTCGCCCGGCTGTTTGGATGAGGGACCGGTAGGAACGCAAATATCCTTCTTTGTCCGCGTCCAGGATCGCGACCAGACTGACCTCGGGGAGATCCAATCCCTCCCGTAACAGGTTGATCCCGACCAGCACATCGAACAGCCCGCGTCTCAAATCCCGGACGATCTCGGCCCGCTCGAGCGTCTTGATGTCCGAGTGCAAATAGCGAACTTTGATGCCGAGTTCATGATAGTACTCGCTCAAGTCCTCGGCCATGCGCTTCGTCAAGGTGGTCACGAGCACCCGCCCCCGCTGCTCGATTTCCGTCCGCACTTCGCCGAGGAGATGATCCACCTGTCCCTTTGCCGGTCGCACCTCGATGACCGGATCGAGCAAGCCCGTCGGCCGGATGATCTGCTCCACCACTTCCCCACCGACGTGGTCAAGCTCATAGGGGCCCGGGGTCGCCGACACGTGAATGACCTGATTGAGGCATCGTTCGAACTCATCGAACTTCAATGGACGATTATCCACCGCCGACGGCAGGCGAAATCCGTATTCCACCAAGGTCTTCTTCCGCGAGTAGTCGCCTTCGTACATCCCGCCGACCTGGGGCATTGTCGCATGAGATTCGTCCACGATGAGGAGGAAGTCCTTGGGAAAATAATCGAGCAGCGTGGGAGGCGGCTCACCGGCCGAACGTCCGCTCAGATGGCGCGAGTAGTTTTCGATCCCATGACAATATCCCATGGCGCGGATCATCTCGAGATCGAACTTCGTCCGCTGGACGATCCGTTGAGCCTCCAGCAACTGATTGTTCCGCTTGAAGTAGGCCACCCGCTCCTCCAATTCCTCTTCGATGCCGGTGATGGCCCGCTCGTACCGTTCCGGGGCGATCAGATAGTGAGTGTTCGGATAGACGGCGAATTTGGGCAGTCTCCCAAGCGACTTTCCGGTCAGCGGATCGATCTCGTGAATCGCATCGACCACGTCTCCGAACAATTCGATCCGCACGGAACGCGCCTCGTGCGACGCGGGGAAAATTTCGATGACGTCGCCGCGCGCCCGAAACGTGCCCCGATGGAAATCGATATCGTTGCGTGCGTATTGGATTTCGACCAGCTTCGCAAGGATCTTGTCGCGACGGATCTCCATTCCCTCTTCCAGATACAGCAGCATGCCGTGGTAGACCTCGGGAGAGCCCAAGCCGTAGATGCAGGAGACGGAAGAGACAATCAACACGTCGTTGCGTTGGAGCAACGCAGTAGTCGCCGCATGGCGCATCTGATCGATCGCATCGTTGATCGAGGCGTCTTTGGCGATGTAGGTATCGGTCTGGGGGATGTACGCTTCCGGTTGGTAGTAGTCGTAGTAGCTGACGAAATATTCCACGGCGTTGTACGGGAAAAACTGTTTGAACTCCTGGTACAGTTGGCCGGCGAGCGTTTTGTTGTGGACGAGCACGAGCGTGGGTTTCTGCACGCGCGCGACCACATTGGCCATCGTAAAGGTCTTGCCGGAACCCGTCACGCCCAGCAAGGCTTGGTGCTGCCGGCCGGCCCGGATGCCGGCGACGAGCTTGTCGATGGCCTGATCTTGGTCCCCGCAGGGTTTGAACGGCGCAGCGAGTTGAAAGGGCGGCATACAGTGCCTCTTGGGCAGTTACTGTATCACGGAGGCAGGCAGGTGTTCACAGGTGGGGCGGTCGTTCACGGCCATGCGATCGCATGGCCGTGAACTCTTGTGTCTGACAGAAGACGATCAGCGGCCGACCCGTCGAGCACCGCCGGCAGAGGTTCTGTAGTGGTGGAACCCCTCACCGGTTCTTCTCTCATGGCCCGGCACGTGCTCTCCATACCGGTGAACTTTCCGGCGTCGGGCATACGGTTCGTCATGCCCGACCGGAACTGCAGGAGGCAGTGTGACGAGGGTGGGAAGCGGAAGTTTCTTGGTCTGAATGCGCAACTGTCTCACCATCCGGAGATATTCTTGTTCTTCGCTATGAGACAGAATCAAGTAAGTGACGCCCTCTTTTTCCGCGCGGCCGGTTCTCCCCGCGCGATGCACGTAGGAGGTGGGATTGACCGGCAACTCATAGTGAATGACCTGCGCGACATCGGGGATGTCGAGACCTCGGGCCGCGACATCCGTCGCCACGAGCGAACGAAGCCGTCCGGCACGGAATGCGGTCAAGGTCCTCTCCCGTTGCGACTGACTGTGATTCCCGGTGATCGATCCCACGGACGCCCCTTCGCCCCCCAGCTTGGCGGCGAGGCGCCGCACCTTGTACTTCTGATCGCAGAACACCATCGATCGTTCGCCGCCCTTGACAGATTGGAGCAACGTATGGACGAGTTGCGTCCGCGACTGTTCGGCCGGCACGACATAGTAGGCATGCGTGATGGACGTCGGACTGCTGATGCCCGGGTCGACCGAAATCCGGACCGGATCTCGCTGCATACTCTTTGCGAGCTGCTGAATCTCCGCTGAAAAGGTGGCGGAGTAGAGCAGCGTCTGCCGCTCACGCGGCAAGAGACTGAGAATCCGTTGAATATCACGCAGGAACCCCCGGTCCAGCATCTGGTCCGCCTCATCCATCACGAGGCACGTCACCTCGCCGAGACGCAGATGCCCTGATCCCGCCAGATCGAGTAAGCGGCCGGGCGTGCCAACAACGATCGACGGCGGCCGTCTCAATGCACGATAATGCCGCTCGATCGGCGTCCCGCCATAGACGGCCAATGACGTGACGGCGGGAGGAGCATACTTGCGCAGCTCCATTTCGATCTGAAGCGCCAATTCCCGCGTGGGAGCGACAATCAACGATTTCGGATCCCCTGCCGCTGTTCCTGCCCTCTGTACGGCGCCATGAATCAGTGGAAGCAGGAAGGCCAGCGTTTTTCCGCTTCCCGTCTTGGCTTGCGCCATCACATCGCGCCCTTCAAGCGCCGGGGGAATGGCGGCCTGTTGAATCGGCGTCGGCACGGTAATGCCGGCCTGTTGAAGCCGCTGGACAAGGAACGCGGGTAGACTCATCTGAACAAACATCGACATAAAACTCCTTTATCTGGATCAACTTCCCGGGACTGCTGGACGGCCGATCATCCGGCCGAGATACGCATCGTGAGGATGGGCAATTCTAGGAAGGGATTGAGCGGGGCCGCCGGCAAGGCAGCCCCGACATGAATAATGAACGAGTCGGCTCAGTGCCGGCCGCCGAATCCGCCGCGGCCTCCGCCTCCTGAACGCGGCTCTTGCGGGCGCGCTTCATTAACCGTCAGCGTGCGACCGCCGAGTTGAGTGCCGTTCAACGCCGTGATCGCCGCTTGAGCTTCCGAGTCCGACGACATCTCGACGAAACCGAAGCCTCGGGATTGACCCGTGAACTTATCGGTGATGATGCGAGCCGACGCCACCGATCCATGTGCGGCGAAGAGGTCGCTCAGTTGTTGCTCGGTTGTTGAATACGGTAAACCACCGACGTAGATCTTCGAACCCATTGGGTTCCTCCTTTGAGAAAATGATGTTGTCTTGGGCTTCGAGAAGAGGTGAGGAAGGAATGGGCCGAAGGCGCGAACACGATGGCGACTTAGGTCTGGCTTCCGATCAGATCCCCGGACAGAACCAAAACAACATCCGTCTAGGCCTTGTCGCTTTCTCCTGTCTCACCACCAGGCCTTTCGCGGTGATACACGAACCGACTGTACCGCAGCCCTTAGCCAAAAGCAAGCAGTGAATACAAAGGCTTCCCACTCACTGCAACCGTTCAATAGGCCGCCGGCGCCGACAGCGGGCGCTGGGAAAAGAGCGGAACAGCGTGCAAGCTGTCGAAATGCAAGGATGAATTTCCCTCTACGACGAGACCGACCTGACCGATGCCGAGTGACTGATCCTGAACCGACAATACCAATAAATCATCGAAGAATGCCTCGATGACATCCTTACTGATGATGGTATCCCGCTGAATTCGAAGCGTATGCCAGTCCACCCGTTTTGGTGTGACGGGAATCTGACCGAGAACGGTCACCTGACCCTTCAGAACGCGCACGATCTCGAGCTTCTTCGCCGGGAAGTTGACGATGCCCGCATAGAAATTTTCCGAGTCTTTGAAGCTGATGATGATTCCTCCGCGCCCGTCTTTGCCTTCGTCGGAAACTCGCATGCGCACCGAGACATCGGGATATTCATACTGCAGCTTGTTGGCCACGAACATCCGAAAACAGGATCCCGTCTGGCACGACGACGAAGCTTTGAGGATGTTGGGAGGAGTGGGGGCGCCCGCATCGCTGCCGATCGTCCAGACTGGAACCGCACCCTCTCCCATACCGACCTGGGAGAAGTCGCCGAGGATTTCTTCAGGCGTCTGTTGATCGAACGTCCACCGGTGGAATAGCCCGCCCAGCGCCTGTTGTTTGAAGTTCGCTTCCTTTTCCGCCTTGTCTTCGCGCGGAACAGCCGCGGTGTCCTGCACCTGGGAGACATGCAGAGAAAAGATCACCGCGACGCTCAACAGCCAATATGCGGCCAGCCCATGCCGTTTGTTCATCATAGGATCTTGCTCAGTCATCGTTTGACCAGCGGCCCTTGCCGGAGTTCGGTAATCTCGCGTTGACGCCGGTCGCGCTCACGGAGAATCTCTTTTCTTCGCTGCCACCGGTTCCACGTCCACCAGTGCAGCTTTTCGCGAAATTTTACGACAGGGGGCGCGACGCTTCCCCCCGGCGCATGTTGAAACTCGTATCCTTGATGGCTGTCGCGACGCTCGAAAAATCGCCGATAGAGGTGATCGTAGAGGCCCTTCCCTTCGCTGCTTGATGCCATGTTCTTCCTACAACAGGTGTTCCAGTTGCCGTGGCTCCGTCACGGGCTGCGAACAGGTCTGCCGGTGGCAGACGTACGCGGCGGGTGACGCCTGGACGTCTGTTTTGCCAGCCGCCAGCGGTAATGGCGCCTCTCCGCTTCGCACAGATCCTTCGACGGCTAGCACCACACGATTGGGCAGGTAGTGTCGGTGGGCTGTTGCGAGCAGTGCTTCGGTCAGCGGGTTTCCACGGCTTCCGACGACAACGATCTCCTTGGGCTGAGAAACATACCAGTCCAGCGCACACAGCATCGCGGCCGCCCCGTAGGAATTGTGCTTCATCGCACCGTGAAACATCCTCAACGTTCGTTCGGCCCGCTCATAATACCGCCCCTCTCTGGTAAAAGAGAAGAGCCTCAACAGCAGCAAGGCCAGCACGGCATTGCCGGACGGAAGGGCGCTGTCCGTCCCGGTCTTCATACGCTGCAACAGCGGTTCGTGGCCATGATCGGTAAAAAAACAGCCGCCCGACGCTTCATCCCAAAAGTTCTTGAATATTCCCTCCGTGACTTCCCGTGCATGATCCAAATACCACCGGTGGGACGTCGCTTCAAACGCATCGAGCAAGGCGGTTCCGAGCCACGCCGCGTCGTCGAGATAGCCGCTCAATCGCCCTCGACCGGCGTAGACCGTCCGGTACACCTTTCCATGAGCATACGCATAGTCGAACAAGAACGTGAGGGCTTGTTCGGCCACGGCCAGATAGGCCGGTGTGCCGAACGCATGATAGGCATCGATGAACGCGCACACCATCATCGCGTTCCAACTGGTGAGGAGATTTTCGTCTCTTTGAGGCTTCGGGCGCTGCTGCCGCACAGCGAACACCTTGGCCCTCGCGGGCCGCAGCCACGCCTCAGCCTGTTCCTGCTCTTCGGGGGACAGATTCAGCGCTCCGCTCCGATGCAGGATGCTTTTTCCTTCGAATGTCCCTTCGTCGGTCACGCCGTACTCGCGGCAGAATTCCTTCCCGAGATCGGCTCCTAAAATGCGGATCAGTTCATCGGGCTGCCACAGAAAAAAGGCTCCTTCAGAACCTTCGCTGTCCGCATCCTGCGCGGCGAAGAAGGCGCCGTCGGGATGGGTCATCTCGCGGCGAACATAGTCAAGTGTCTCCTCGACGACATGGCGGAATCGTTCCTCCTTCGTCAGCCGCCAGCCGTCCAAATAGATCCGCACGAGTTGCGCATTGTCGTAGAGCATTTTTTCGAAATGCGGCACGATCCATTGACCGTCGACGGAGTAGCGGTGAAACCCGCCTCCCAAATGGTCGTAAATCCCTCCGGCCGACATCACGCGCAGTTGAAACAGGACTTTGCGGCGCAGCGAGTCGTCGCCCGTCCGAGCGGAATGCCGAAGCATGAGGCTCAAGGGGGGCACCGTCGGAAACTTCGGCCCTTCGCCGAATCCTCCATGCACATCGTCGAAGAGCAACCCCAGATCCTTCGCCGCGTCCAGGAGGACGCTCTCGCTCAACGGTTCCTCGCTCGATTTGGGCGTACCCACCCTGGACAGACCCGCTTTGACCCGCTCGACATTGCGAGCGACCTCATCGCGGTGGTGCCGGTAAGCCTCCACCACGCCGCGCAACACATCGGGAAAGGCCGGAAGGCCGTACTTCGGAAGGGGCGGAAAATAGGTGCCGCCGTAAAACGGTTCTTGATCGGGCGTGAGAAACATGGTCAACGGCCAGCCACCGCCGCGTCCCGTAAATACTTGGACCGACTTTTGATAGATATCGTCCAGATCCGGACGCTCTTCCCGGTCCACCTTCACGTTGATGAAATCACGGTTCATGACCGCAGCGATGTCGCGATTCTCGAACGATTCGTGCGCCATCACGTGGCACCAGTGACAGGCGGAGTATCCGATCGACAGGAGTATGGGCTTGTCTTCAGCTTTCGCCCGCGACAGGGCCTCGTTTCCCCAGGGATACCACTCCACCGGATTGTACGCGTGTTGACGAAGATACGGACTGGATTCGGCGCTGAGGCGATTGCTGGAAGGGCCGATGGAAGCCGGTTCCACAGATTCTCCGTGTGACATCGGTATCGCGGCCATCGCGACACGAAACAACAATGAGGGCATGGTACCGATGGACACCCCGTGGTGCAATGGTTCCCGGGCCCTGTGTTATAGTCCTTCAAAGATAGCAGATGGTTCTCTCCTTCACGACGCTCACATTCCCGGCTGGACAACTCGTGCGGCGCCTCACTCCATCGGTTGTGCTCTTTTACATGTTTCTTGCCGTCCCATCGACGGCCGGCGCTGTCGATGCCCGGTCGGACTCAGTTCTGTATCAGATAGACGACGCGACCGCCGTTCCATCGGCCTTTCAATCCATATCGGGAGCGCGCATGCTCGCCGATGTCGCAACCCTCAGCAGCGGTGAATTCGACGGCCGACAGACAGGCACAAGTACCGATCTGAAATCCGCCGAATGGGTGGCACAACGATTTACAGCCCTGCACCTGACTCTGACTCCGTTCGCCGGTTCGCGAGCGGCAACGTCAGATCAACTCGGCACCGCTATGCCTGTTCCGGTCTTTTCAATCCTGGACGACCCGCATTTGGAAATATCGGACTCCAGCGGCCTTTCTGCCGCACGGACGCCGGCCGACTACCTACCGGTTTTGGATTCGCCTTCGGTCAATACGACGGGGCAGGTGGTGTTCGTCGGATACGGGATCGTCGATCCGGCCAACGGGTACGACGAATATGAGGGTCTCGACGTTCGGAACAAGATCGTCATGTTCTTGCGCGGAAAACCGGACCACTATCCGGTTCCGGTCTCGCACGCCGAGAAAGAGCGCGCGGCGCGTGAGAGGGGCGCGGTCGCATATTTGACGGTTACCGGTCCAATCATGAGTCCGTATGAGATCCGTCGCGGCATGACGGTCGATCCCGGGGCGTTCTACGGGGGACGCCCGGACTCGGTGTTGCCGTTGGCCGGCGCATGGATCAGCCCCGCGCTTGCCGATAAGATGCTCTTGGCCGAGGAGCCGGACGCTCCGACCGTGCGCGGCTTCCAAGAAGGGTCGCGAGCCTCTCACCGGCCTCAATCGCGTCCTACCCGTTCATCGGTTCGAATGGTCTGGGAAGCGAAGCAGGAAGCAGGAATCCTGCACAACGTCATCGCGACGATTCCCGGGACGGATCCCGACTTAAGCAATGAACGGATCGTCCTCGGAGCTCATCGTGATCATTTCGGCCATCAGGCCGGACTGGTGTTTCCCGGGGCTGACGATAATGCGTCGGGAACCGCCGTGATCCTGGAAGTGGCTCGTGCAATCACCGACGCGCGGCTCCAACCCAAGCGCACGATCGTCATCGTGTCATTCAGCGGGGAAGAACAAGGCATGCTGGGGTCACGATTTTACGTGAGCCGACCGCTGCAGCAAACGGCCAAACCGAAGGCCATGATCAATGTCGATCACGCGGGGATCGGCAACGGAAGACTCACGGTCGGAGTGACGGGCATGGAGAAGAGCGTAGCGATGGAAGCAGGACAACGAGCAGGACTATCAGATCGAATGGATCTCTTCGGATTTTTCCCCGGCGGAGACCATGTTCCCTTCAAAGAAGCCGGTGTGCCGACGGTCACCGTGGTCAGCGGTGGACCTCATGTCCATTTTCATAAGCCCACCGACACGGCAGATACCATCAATCCCGACATCCTCCAGGCCACCGCTCGCTATGTGTTCACCCTCCTCTGGCAGTTGACAAATCAACCCTGAAACCTTTCGAATCGGTCGAGCGACTCAGATGATGAGATAACTCTGTTCCCCAACTCGTCCCAATGCTGCGCGAGTGTTATGGGATCTCTTCCAACAATGGAGACACGATCTCAGGAAGCGGCGGGAGGGTGGGAGGGGGAG